>MWYX01000024.1 GCA_002050465.1 Chitinophagales bacterium 65-1 | reverse complement strand
CCTCCCCAAACTCTACAGCCCCCTCTAAATCTCCCCTCAAAGGGGAGACTTTGCCAACACACAAAACCCGTTTGAAAGAAGCCCCCTCTAAATCTCCCCCCAAAGGGGAGACTTTGGAAGTCCCAATTTATCGGAGTTCACCAAAGGCTACACCTTCGCAACAATCTTCTCCATTTTCTCCCCCGTTGGGGGAGATAGAGGGGGCTTCATACTCTAAACATCTAATGTGTGAAGATACCGGTATCAGTTATGAAGAGCCATCGCCCAATAGTTTTTCGTTTAACTCACCCTACGGCGCATGCCCAACCTGCAAAGGATTGGGAAGCGTTTACCAGATCAATCCTGAATCAATTATTCCTGATTGGAAATTAAGCATCAACGAAGGTGGGATCACTCCTTTGGGAGAAGAACGTCAGGCTTATGTTTTTAAACAAGTTCAGCAGGTTGCAAAAAAACACAGAATTAATTTAGATAAGCCATTAAAAGAATTACCTCCAAAATCATTAAATATTCTTTTATATGGTAAAGAAGAAGTGAATGGTGATGATACAGTTGAATTTGATCTGAATGAAACAATTATTTCTGATAATCCCGATAACTATCGGGATGAAGAGGCTGATGGAGCAAAAGCATATTATACAACGGAATATGAAGGCATAATAAATATGCTCAAAAGATGGTTTAGCGCCAGCACAACCAGTGAAGGAATGAGGGCCTGGGTGGAAAAATATTTTCAATTAAAAATATGTACTGCCTGTAATGGAAAAAGATTAAGAATAGAAAGCTTATGGTTTAAAATTGATGAGAAAGATATTGCTCAATTAAGTGAATTGAATCTTGATAAATTAATTGTATGGTTTAATGATATAGAAGATCGCTTAAGCAACCGACAAAACCAGATAGCTAAGGATATTTTAAAAGAAATAAGAGACCGTCTTCAGTTTTTATTAGATGTAGGGTTAAATTACCTGAGCATGAACCGCTCCTCTAAAAGCCTTAGCGGGGGCGAATCTCAGCGGATAAGACTGGCTACACAAATAGGTTCGCAATTGCAGGGGATTACCTATATTTTAGATGAGCCCAGCATTGGATTGCATCAAAGAGACAATCATCGTTTAATAGAAGCTTTAAATAATTTACGCAATATAGGTAACAGTGTTATAGTGGTTGAGCATGATAAAGATATTATGCTTGCTGCAGATTATTTAATTGATATTGGACCTGATGCCGGTAAGCATGGCGGTGAAATAGTTGCCTGCGGCATCCCAAAAGATCTGCTGAAATTAAACACGATAACTTCTTCATATCTCAACGGGCATACAAAAATTCCTGTTCCACAAGAAAGAAGAAAAGGGAATGGAAAAATTTTAAAGTTAAAAGGTGCTTTAGGAAATAATTTAAAAAACGTAACAGCTACTTTTCCTTTAGCAAAATTTATTTGTGTTACCGGAGTAAGCGGCAGTGGAAAATCAACCTTAATAAATGAAACGCTTTATCCTATTTTAAGCAAGCATGCATACAACAGCAAAATGGCTCCATTGGAATTTAAAGCTATCGATGGATTAGAAAATATAGATAAAGTGATCGAAATAAATCAATCGCCCATTGGCAGAACGCCAAGAAGCAATCCGGCAACGTATTGCGGATTTTTTACTGACATCAGAACATTATTTGCCGCAGTGCCTGAAGCAAAAATCCGTGGCTATACACCGGGGCGTTTTTCTTTTAATGTAAAAAGCGGCCGATGCGATGTTTGCGAAGGTGGCGGGATGAGAATTATTGAAATGAATTTTTTACCGGATGTATATGTTCATTGTGAAAAGTGCAATGCAAAAAGATATAACCGGGAAACACTGGAAATACGATACAAAGGAAAATCAATCAGTGATGTATTGGATATGACAGTTGATGAAGCGGTGGAGTTTTTCCAGAATGTACCCTATATATACAGAAAGATTAAAGTTTTGCAGGATGTGGGATTGGGATATATAACATTAGGACAAAGCGCTGTAACCCTTAGTGGCGGCGAAGCACAGCGTGTAAAGCTTTCTACTGAATTAGGAAAAAGAGATACAGGAAAAACATTTTATATTTTGGATGAACCTACCACGGGTTTGCATTTTCAGGATATACAGCATCTCGCTGATGTTTTAAATAAATTAGTTGACAGGGGAAATACAGTTTTAGTAATAGAACATAATATGGATGTTATTAAAATTGCTGATTATATAATTGATCTTGGGCCGGAAGGGGGAGATGAAGGCGGAAGGGTATTATTTGAAGGAACGCCGGAAGATCTTATTAAAAATAGAGAAAGCTATACTGCCAAGTTTTTAAAAGCGGAATTGAATTAATTTTTAAGTACCATTTTGATATGCTCGATGCCATCTTCTAAATAAATTTCGCTGCTTTGAGAAAAGCCGAATGATTCATAAAAATTTTTCAGATATAATTGTGCGCCGATCTTAATAGTTTTTTTTTCAAATAGTTTATAAAGTTCATCTATAGATCTTAGCATAAGTTCCTTTCCGATTTTTATATTTCTGCTTGCTGATGAAGTAACTACTCTTCCGATAGAAATTTCTTCATATGCAAGCCCTGAAGGCATAAGACGGCTGTAGGCAATTAATTTATTCTGTTGCCATCCCATAAAGTGAAAGGAGTCCTGGTCTTTATCATCACAATCCTGAAAGACACAGATTTGCTCCACAACAAAAACTTCATTTCTTAATTGTAATATGGAATATAATTCGCCAGGTGTTAATGAATTAAAAGCCTTGCAGGTCCAATTCGTATTCATTCTGCAAATTAACTATTGATGTGGAAGGAAATAAAAAACGATTCTTATTAACTAATGGTGGTCAGACAGGGGACGGGTCAGGCCAAAATGCAGGGCATAAAAAAAGCATCGAGGTTTTGTTTTTATACCAGCCGAAGCCGATACACTTACTAACCCGATGCTTTTGCTTTTAAATTTGTGATCGTCTGTTGAAGGATTCTCACTCCTCTAATTGCATACACAAGATAGTATCAGGGGGCATCGATTTCCAAATATTTTTGTGTTTTAATATACACGTCTTTTTAACCTTGTTATCAACATCAGGTAAGTTTGAATTAAACATTTTTCTTGACTATATCCACATTAATAACCATATTTTTCTTTCCATCTCTCTTTCCAAAACTTTCTCAGCTCTTCTTCCCGTAAATTTTTACCGGGTTCATACAGTTTTGTGCCCTTTATTTTGTCGGGAAGGTATTCCTGATCAGCAAAATTCTTTTCAAAATTATGAGCATACTTATACTCTTTTCCATAATCAAGATCTTTCATTAACCTCGTTGGCGCATTGCGGATATGTAACGGAACAGGCAGATCACCATATTTTCTAACCATTTCCAGCGCTTCACCAATAGCTAAATAAGCAGCATTACTTTTTGGAGAACCGGCCAGATAAATAGCACATTGAGCCAAGATAATTCTTGCTTCAGGATAGCCAATAATATGCACAGCCTGAAATGTATTGGTTGCCAGCAACAAGGCATTGGGGTTGGCATTGCCTATATCTTCGCTTGCTAATACAACCATCCTGCGTGCAATATATTTTACATCTTCACCTCCCTCAATCATACGGGCAAGCCAATATACGGCACCATTGGGATCGCTGCCTTTTACTGATTTTATAAATGCAGAAATGATATCATAATGCTGTTCCCCCTTTTTATCATACAAAGCAATTTTTTGCTGGGCTATCTGCATTACAAGGTTATCTGTAACCTCACCCCCCACCCCCTCTCCTGCAGGAGAGGGGAAATGTGAAACCGCCAACTCCAAAAGATTATATAATTTTCTTGCATCACCACCTGAAATGTTCAGCAGCGCTTCTGTTTCTTTTAATTCAATTTTTTTTGTTTTGAGAAACTCATCTTTTTTAATCGCATCATGTAATAATCTGATAAGATCTTTTTCATTCAGTGGTTTTAAAACATAAACCTGGCAACGACTCAGCAATGCGCTGTTAACTTCAAAAGAAGGATTTTCAGTAGTAGCGCCAATCAATGTAATTATGCCTTTTTCAACTGCACCTAATAAGGCATCCTGCTGCCCTTTATTAAAACGATGTATCTCATCAATAAATAAAATTGCCTTTTCTTTTGATCTTGCTTCTTCAATAATTTCCCTCACCTCCTTTACTCCGGAAGAAATTGCACTCAGCGTATAAAATGAAGCATGTAGAGAATGTGCAATGATATTGGCTATAGTGGTTTTACCTACACCCGGTGGCCCCCAGAGTATCATTGATGGAATTTTTCCCTGTTCTATTGCGGTACGCAAAATACTTCCTTCGCCGGTAAGGTGCTCCTGACCAACCAGGTCATTTAAAGTATTGGGGCGAAGACGTTCTGCTAAAGGTGTTTGTGCCACAAGTATGAAATTAAAATTATTTAACTAATTCTGCTTTTAAAAGATGCGGCAGCAATTCTTCAATAGTTACAGCGGCCTTTTTATCATCCAGTTCTATCACAACGCAATATCCATCAGCCCCACCGGCTTTTAGTAATCCATTGATAAGCTTCTTCTGATTACTTTCAAGCCTTTTTCCATTCCATATTTCTTTTGTAGATAAACATCCGAGAGATGGTGTATGGGGGTAATAAAGTTTGCCTTTGAAATATTCAGGATTTATTGCTGTGCCATGAGCAATTATTTCACTCCTGCCGGCAAGCCCGGCATAATAAGAATGATATAATGGAGAATAATTTTGAAGAGTTATGGGCAATAGTTTAGCATAAAATTCTTTGTTCCAAATGGTATCGTAAATACTGCTGTCAGCAAAAAAATTTATGAGAGAAGTTTCTCCCGGCATTGTAAGTTGTACATTAGGGCTTGGCCCTATAAACATGCTCATAGAAACATCAAATCCTTTCATCCTGAAAATACCCTGGGGCGTATTACCATTGGTTAAATAAGAGGGAAGATTATTTATACTTCTTGCAAGCTGCGGCACATTAAATATTTCAGCAGAATCTCTCACAAATATTCCATCCTTATTTCTTATCACAACCAGCCCCGGAAAATCACGGTCCCTTCTCTGAAAGCTATACATGATGGTATTACCGGGTAAAAAATTTCTGTTTAGTATATCAGTAAAAAATTTATTATCTATGAATGAAGGAGAAGAAAATTTTATTTCAGAAAGCTGTTCACTCAACCTTACAAGAATTGGATCGGTTGATTGATCAGAAAATTTTGAGATCATCAATTCTTCTATGGTTTCTACTGTTAAACTATCCTGTGATGATTGTAAAATATATTCAGCAGACATGGCAAAGATCTTTGGATCATTAGTGCCCTTTAATAAATCACCTGTCTGGGTTAAATACCTGGATGGATAACTTGTATACGCAAGCTCTAGCAAAGCTCTTTGAAAGCTTTTACTTCTTGATTGCAGGTTTTCAAAAGCCTCCTCAATTTTTTTATCAACCATTGGATTCTTATAGAGCAGGAACTCCATGGCTCCAAAAGACTCTTCCCACTTCTCCTCAGTTGTATCAGTTAGAGGTAATGACAGATTGAATAGAATAGTATTATTGACAAGCCTTTTATGTATTTTATCCCTGTTTTCGTTGGTAGTATAACGGGCATACAGATTATCCTGTGCAACAGCATCCGACTTGTTACAGCAGAATAAAAGAAGGAGAATGGATATTTTTTTTAGAATCATTATGTAAAATTAATTGAAACAAAAACTCTTTACGCAATCAAATATGGGTTTTATATACTCAAAGCTGTAGCTTCCTCATCCTGATTGCGGATTGCTGTAACCACCCTTTTTAAATAGCTTGTATAATCACTGTAATATTTATTACTTGCAGGATCAGCAAAATCTGGCGCCTGTAATTCAATGTTGCCGGCAGCCGGTGTAGAAATTTCATCTTTTTTATCGTTTTGCGAAGTTGTTTCTTTAGCACTACCGGCCGTCTGCGTATCATTATCACATGAAGATGTGGTGATAAGCAGGCAAAAGAAAATAAGGATCGGAAAATTATTTCTCATTTTCATAAAATATTTTTTTAAGTATGACGAATTATTTTTCAGTGCTTGATGGTACAAGCTAAAACAGAAAGTAGCTTTTAAAGAAGTTAATGATTGAATGGCTGTTTTTACAATGCAGACTGCAGGTTATATGTAATGAACAACAACTAGTTTATGATATATATACAGCTCTATAGATTCAGCTTTATGTTCAACTCATCCAACTGTTTATCATCAATTGTTGATGGAGCATCTATCATAATATCTCTGCCTGAATTGTTTTTAGGGAATGCAATAAAATCCCTGATAGATTCACTACCACCAAGGATGGCACACAGCCTGTCAAAGCCGAAAGCTATTCCGCCGTGGGGCGGAGCACCATATTCAAAGGCGCCGATTAGAAATCCGAATTTATATTGGGCCTCTTCCTGGCTCATACCCAGGGCTGTAAACATTTTTTGCTGCAGGTCTTTTTGAAATATCCTTATTGAACCTCCCCCGATCTCGTTTCCGTTCAACACCATGTCGTATGCATTTGCTTTAATATTTGCATAAGGATGTTCTAAATATTTATCAGCATTTTTTATTTCAGCAGCATTGTTAATCATCACTTCAATATGCTCCGGCTTTGGTGAAGTAAAGGGGTGATGCCGGGCTACCCAACGATTACCTTCTTCATCATATTCAAACAAAGGAAAATCAGTAACCCATAAAAGTTTGAATTCTTCAGGCTTGCGTAAGCCCAATCTTTCGCCCATGTATAAGCGAAGATCGCTGATCGCTTTTCTCGTTCGTTCTTCTTTGCCTGCTAAAATTAAAATAAGATCACCGCGTTTTGCTTTACAATGATCCGTAAGAAAACCTAACTCTACTTCATTAAAAAACTTATCAAAACTGCTTTTTATAGTTTCATCATGATTGTATTTTATGAACGCAAGCCCACCCATACCAATCTGAGGACGTTTAACCCATTCTATTAATTCATCTGTTTGCTTGCGTGAATAATCACTGCAGCCGGGAACATTTATTGCAATAACGGTTTCAGCATTATCAAAAACATTAAATCCTGTTGCTGCAGCCAATTGTTGTTTTTCCGGTATTTCTCTAAATGGAGATTTAAGATTGGTAAGCTTAATATCAAATCTTATATCCGGCTTATCATTACCATAATTCCACATAGCTTCTTCCCATGTCATCCTTTCTACAGGCTCGTTATATTCTATCCCTACCACTTCCTTAAAAATATCTTTAATCATGCTTTCAAACATCTGCAGAATATCTTCCTGCTCTACAAAAGCCATTTCGCAATCTATTTGTGTAAACTCGGGTTGGCGGTCGGCCCTCAGGTCTTCATCACGAAAACATTTTACAATTTGATAATAACGATCATAACCACTTACCATTAATAATTGCTTAAAGGTTTGCGGTGACTGGGGAAGTGCATAAAACTCACCAGGATTCATTCTTGAAGGAACCACAAAATCTCGTGCTCCTTCGGGAGTTGATTTAATTAAAAATGGAGTTTCTATATCAATGAAATTATTTTTATGCAGGTAATTTCTTGCTGCACGGTTTACTGCATAACGGAGTTCAATATTTTTTTTAACTGCATTTCTTCTGAGATCTAGAAAGCGGTATTTCATTCTTATATCATCGCCGCCATCGGTATCATCCTGAATGGTGAATGGCGGCACTGCTGATTTATTAAGAACCCTTAATTCTGAAACAATAATTTCAATATCGCCGGTTGGAATATTTTTATTTTTATTGCTGCGTTCATTTACCCCTCCCTTTACCTGCAAAACAAATTCTCTTCCCAAAGGATTTGCATCCATTTCAACATTCAGTGTTTCGGAAAATAATAATTGTGTAATTCCATACCGATCCCGCAAATCAACAAATGTGATGCTGCCAAATTTGCGAACGGTTTGTACCCAGCCGGCAAGCGTTACTTCTTTATTTATATCTGCGATACTTAATTCGCCACAGGTGTGTGTTCTATACATTTGTGTTAGGAGTTATTTGCCACAAAGGCACTAAGACAGAAAGTTTCACTAAGTTCTTTGTGTTCCTTAGTGCTTTTGTGGCTTAGTGGCAATTTTTTTAATGATGCCTGATGGTATGCCGATGAATTGAGTGATCCTTCGACAGGCTCAGGATAAACTCCACGATGTTTAATTAATAAACAAATACCGGTAACCAAAAAAAACAACTTCGGGCAAAGATAAGGTTTCGATAGTTTAAGAATTTTACATCGTTTCACCTACATTTTTATGCGTAGGCTTCCACAATAAATAATACCAGGCAAGTGTAAGTATACCGATGGAAAAAGGGATTACCGCCAGGTATTTATAAGTAATATCATTATATACCGGTAGCGCATCAAACTCTAAAAATTCACTCACCATCCAATAAGAGTTGGCCGTTATCCAAACTACAATCGCAATATTATGGCATAATTCAGACATATATTGTCTATTGCGTATAGTAATGATAACAGCAATTATCAGCGTTGGAAAGATCATCGCTATGCCCAGTGGTTGCCATAACATACACCAGCTGATATCTTTCAACAGCCAGAATACTATATGAAGGTTTTCCATTTTGCGGTAACGAACAGGAATGGTATACGTTTGGTTGTTCATGTAACTGCTATTTAATTCCGAAAATATAAAATCTCTTTAAATAGTTATTCAGTTACAGTCACTCTTACGCCTTCGCTGTAGGCTGTAAACTCAGGGGCGTACATTGATTGAATGGTTGTAATGCCATTGCTGAAATTACCGCTATGGGTAACAAACATGGGGTATTCAAAAACATAAGTTCCTTTTGCCAGCCAGCCAAAAAAGAAGTTGGTGCTTGCATCTTTGGTGCTTTCATAATAACCCAGAGCGCCCTGGTATTTATATTGACTGATAACATTTGTTGGCTCCATGCATGCAGCTCTCATATCTTTCATGTGAACATATTCCATATCACGGTCAACCCTTAATTCTATCCGCACTTTTATTTTATCGCCAACTTTTAATTGCGTTCCGTCATTCACCGGCGAAAGCACGGGACCTCTATCCGTATTTTTTACAATGAATAATTTTTTGTTTAGTTTAAGTGGCGTTTCTGCAAAAGTTATTTTATCAAGATCTTCAAAATATTGCCAGTATACACCGCCCCAACCCCCTCCGCCCCCTGAAGGGGGAACTTTGGAAGTTTCTTTATTGCTTAGTGTTACGGAAATATTTCCCATTTCAGGTTTTACTTTGTCCCCTTCAATTTTTGTTTTAAAATAACCGGTTCCTGCTTCGGCCCTTTCTTCTGCGCTGTTAATAATTGTGTTGCCCACTTTTATTGTAACATTTTTCTCTTCATTCAACCAATCAGTTCCCTGTAATAATAATGCGTAACATGCTTCTGCAGTTGCTTTGGTGGTTCTCCAGTTATTGGTTTGCTTATTTTTAAGCAGCCATGTTTTAAGATCATCAACCACCTTATTGTCTTTATCAATTTCACTGAAAGCTTCTATCATCATCGCCTGAGATTCAATAGGAGCCTGGTACCACCACCAGCCCCGGCTATCCCATTCTTTCCAGTACATTCCCAATTCTTCATTGTTGATGGAATTCTCTTTTAATGATCTTGTTATGCTTAGAGCCGTAGCTGCATCATTGGTTCTGTAAAGCGATAATGCGATCATTGCCTGCATATATTTACTTTGACTGAGCCAGTATTTTTTCGCCTGATCACGATAATAATTGTAAGCAGTTTGTGTTTCTCTTGCAACAGCATACTCCGGAAAGAAGCTATGCATATATAAATATTGAACAGCCAGCCCCCCTAAATCCCCCCTATTGGGGGACTTACGAAGTTTCATTAATTCATCGTAATCTTCTTTCAATCTTTTATCCAGGTAAGGAATAGCAGATCGTAGAATGACATTTATTTTTTGTTCATGTTGTTTTGTAATTGCTCCCAATTTTTTTAAATGCCCTACCCCTGTAATAATATATTGTGTCATGTATCGATCATCAGGTCCGCCTTTGAACCAAACAAAGCCACCGTTTGAAGATTGCATATCCTTCAATTTAGCAAGAGATGATTCCAATTCTCTGCTCATGCGAACCATGTCAAACAACAAAGAAATGTTTTTCTTTTGTTGATTTTCGTTTTGAGCCTCTAAAACCCATGGTGTTTCCTGCAACAACACTGATTTTAATTCTTCATTTTTTTGAAGGTTACTTAACAAAGCAGCCGTATCTGTGTTTTTCCACTTTTCAAAAATTGCTTTTAATCTAGGCGCACTATTCGCAATTTTTTGTGCAAGGCTGTTTGCATAATAGCGGTTAAATATCTGGTCTGCACACTCATATTTTGGTTCTGCCAGATATGGTAATGCCTGCACAGCATACCATGCAGGATTAGTGGTGAACTCTGTGGTCAATGCATAATTGGTAAGCGTTGTGCTGCTGCCCGAACTCAATAATTTTTGGAACGTGAAATTTTTTGTCGTGTTACCTCTCATGGGTAAAGGCATTGTTTCGGTAACGAGCATGCGATTGGTAAGTACAGGCAGAGCAGCTTCTTCACCATCACTCACATCGCCGGCTTTTGCAACAATACGATAGACAAGTGCATTGTTATAATGTGTTGGAATTTCAATATTGAATTTTATAGATGTGCTTTGTCCTGAAGGGATAGTAAAGGATTGCATCGGAACAGCATTCTTAAATAATCCGTCAACAGGAGCCATTGTGGAAGCATTAAATAATTGCAATTGAGCCTGACCTGTAATTGCTTTATCCCCAAGGTTTACAACTTTAGCGCTAAACTCCATCTTATCATCTTCTCTTAAAAACCTTGGCGCAAAGGGCTGCACCATTAATTCTTTTTGAGTGATAACAGTTTTTTGAGCATAAGCGCTGGACATATCTTTTGTATGAGCTAATGTCATCAGTTTCCATTGGGTAAGCGCTTCCGGCATGGTAAAGCTGAATTCAATATTGCCATCCTTATCTGTTCTTAATTCAGGAAAGAAGAATGCTGTTTCATTGAAATTTTTACGAATTTGAATTTGAGATTGATCAATTTTATCTTTTGGGTCCGGATCAATTTCAGGCGGTGGTGGGGATGTAATTTGATTTGAAACATTGCCAAGATCTTTTGATTGTCTTTTTTCAGAGACAGACACAACTTCATTTAGAGTTGCAGGCGCACTTTGTTCCATCGACATATCAGCCGCTACATCTCTCTCTGCCATTGTATTTTTTCCCCTTATCATAATTCTATTTCTATAACCTACAGACAGCAATTCATCATACCTTTTTTTCTTTGGCTGAATATATTCTTCATTCCACCATTTTTCAAAAGAGCGGACAGATGTAAAATTCTGTGTACCATTCCAGTGAATATTATTGTAATAATTTGGCCATATATTTAATGCACTCCAGCTATGAGGTTTAAACTGGTCTAATGATGCATCGTACATACTTGCCAGCATTTCAGCTGCTGCCTTTTGACCTTTATAACCACTAATTTTTACCTTCCGTTTTTCTTCACTGCCCGGTAATGTTTTATCTCTGAAGGTTGCATAGGTTATATCGAGTTGCTTATTTGTCCATGGCACAGCAACATTCCATCTGTATGAATAAACCCTGTTATCTTTTACAAAGAATTGAGATACTCCAAAGCCACCGCGATCTTCTTCTGTAACCGGGAATTCAAATATTTTCTTTTCATTATTTAATGTAATGAAATGATAATTTTTTGACGTTTCACGTTTCACGTCTGACGTTTTTTTATCTACCTGCTGAATAAGAAAAACATCATTGGCAGATGTTCCGGAAATGAATTGTGCTTTTTCTCCCGGTTCCACCACATTTTTTATGGTTGTATGCCATGAATATGCAGGCGCCGGCAATGAAGCAGCCTTCATATCATACAGCTGCAAATATTTTACATCCTTTACCTCCTGCCCGTATTTATCTTTTGCAGTAGCTTCTATCACATACCATCCTTGTTGAAAGTTGTTAGTTGACAGTTGCCAGCCAGCCTGTCCGGCAGGCAGGTTGCCGATTGGTTGTGTATTATCGATTTTTGAAAAAACTACATCATCTTTCGACCATGTTTCTTTTTTGCTTTCGCTCTTATATTCATCATGAGGAAAGTATTTTAGAAATTCTACCTTATCCATTACGTACTGGTCAGGCTCACCCCAATAACGGTTTCGGATAATCCTATGAGGAATTTGAAGTTTGTAAATTTTTACTTCAACTTTTGCAGGCTCAAACTCACCGCTTAAATTCTTAGTGCTTATATTTATGTATTTAAGACTGTCCACATTTATTGCATCATTTTTGGGTAAGGTTACCTGCAGGTTTAGTGCTTTATATCCAACAGGTACGATAATAAAAGTGCTTCTGGTCTCGCCATTGATATCAGTTATATCTGCTTCCACTTTATAATCAAAAACAGGCTCATTATTTTTATCAATGCTCAGATCAGGAATGGCTTCAAATTCAATAGTGAACCTTCCATCAGCTCCCGTTTTTATTTCGCCATTGGTAATTTCCATCGGTTTGGTTTGAGGAAAGCCCCAGCGCCAAAACATCCATGGGTAAAGGAACCGTGCAACTCTTGTAACTCTATATTTTACATTTGCCCCATCAATAGTATTACCTGCGTATGCCTTTGCAAAACCAATTATCTTTATTTTATCATTAACGCGATAAGTGCCTTTTACTTTTTCAAACTCAGCATAAAATTTTGGACGTTTATATTCTTCTACAGAAAAGGAAATCTGCCCTATATTCTTCAATCCTGTAGTAACATCTAAACCAAAATTTCCATTCAGTTTATTTTCCGGTATTTTAAATTTTCCATTAAATGATCCGAATTCATTTACCACAACTTTTATAGAATCAACTTTTTGATAATTGGCATCTTTTAATTCAACAATCAATGAGTCCTTCAGAGAGAGCAGCTTCGATTTTTTATTCTTAAAATCCCTGGTTATTCCAATACCTTTAAAATAGACGAATTGTCCCGGTCGGTAAATACTCCTGTCAGTGAATAAAAATATTTTTTGGTTAGCCTCTTCATATTCTCTTTCTGTTTTATAATAACCTTCCTCTTCTGAATTATAATAATAGTTGTATTGATAGTCGCTTAAAAATAATTTGTCATTTTGATGAGTTATCTCTAACCGGATATTGCGTTCCGTATTTTTTCTTTCTGCAGATAATTTTACAAGCCCATTTTTATCCGCAGTTAAAAGTTCAAGTTTTTCAAAAATATTTTTTCTGGTGTTATAATCATATCGCTGATTCCATACCTCTACTTTTGCACCTGCCAAAGGTCTTCCGGTCATTCTGTGTAAAACAAAATATTCAGCGCCATTATTTACATAGCTGATATTGGATACATGAAAGTATTGAGCTGATAAGGGATTCTTATTCAAATTAAAATCTTCAGCGGCGCTGGCCAGCAAAGCATATTCCCCAACAGGTAGTGCATCTACCTTAATTTCTGCAGAATGTGTTTTATAATCATCCGGCAAAGGCAAATTTTGCTTCCAGCTTCTTATTGATCTTTGTGAAATAAGTTTATTAAACACAACATCATTTCCTGCATTTAAATCAAGTTGTTTTTTAAATTCAGGGGTTATCTCTATTATTCTAAAATTTACTGAAGCAATATTTTTATATACCACCAACGTTCTGAAGGGTTCACCGGGAACATTTACTTTTTCCGAAGTGAGATTTAATTCTTTTTTCAAGATCTGATTCAATAAATTTTTGGAATTAATTCCTCCTTCGGTATCAGGAAATTTTTTGATAAGATTATCCAGTAATTCCTTTGCATACCTAATGGTATATTTCTTTTTAGCCTTTTTATCGTCAGCTATTGCAATATGATAAATTTGTTGTGTGAGCAGAAAGCCTGCCTGTGCTGCAGCAGGATTAGATGGATATGTATCAACAATATGTTTTAATGCCTGGATGTATAGGTCTTCTTTATTATTCATTACCCCATATTGCTTTACAAAGATCAGTCGTTGAATATCAGCGTCTATTAGTGCGTCCGGTTTTATATCGGCTATATGAAAGTTCAATAGCTTTTGGTAAATAAGCAATGCATAATAATGAAGTGAAGCAGAATCTTTATTTATGAATTTATGAGCTGCATATTCTTTGGGAGGTGCAAAGACTTTTTCATCTTTAATTTCAAAAGCGTATGCAGGTTTTATTATATCACGTTCGTTATTTGTAAAATATTCCAATGCACGATGAGCTAACAGGTCATATAAAGTGGGGCGGAGATAGCGCACATTTCCTTTAATAATAATTGCATCCAGCGGCTCAAGTTTTGTTTGCTGCAACAGTTTTTCTTCCTTAATTGAAGAACGGTAGAAGTCGCCAATTTTTTTATGAAGATCCTGTAATCCCCACGTAAGAATATCGTCTTTATTAAAATTAACCGTCTGCGTTCTGTTATAAAATTTATACCTGTTCTGTTGCAGAAAGTTCCAGTACATTTCTGCCAAAATACTGTTCAGTATTGAGGCGGCTGGCTGTTTAGATGATTGTATTTCTTTTTCTACCAGGGCTATGCTTTTTACATTTGCTTCTTCTTCAAGGTTTATTCCTAATGTAATGCGGAATAATAGGGCTTTAATTACCTGCGGGTCATTATTATCCTTTTTTGCTGTCTCATAAATTTTTATAGTTTCATCCAATGCGGATTTAGTAAGCCCCTTTTTTATCAACTCATCTACCTGTTTCCATTGCCTGGCATAATTAGTTACCTGTGCATATAAATTGGTTTTAATAAATGAAAAGAAAAATACGAAAACAAAGAGAAGAGTATATTTTTTAAAATTCATAATGTTTTTTATTTAGGACAAGAGAAACCAGCATGACACTGCTATTTATATTATTTTCAGCTATGATGCAAAATAGTTGTAATTACATATAAACTAAAAACCCATACTTATTTTATAAGATGGGTTTAACATACAATAAGTTTTATAAAACCTTTTAATAGGTCATTACAGATGCCATTGTTTTGCCAATATCTGCAGGACTTGCAACAACATGAATTCCACATTCCCCTAATATTTTCATTTTAGCAGCGGCGGTATCATCTGCGCCACCAACAATAGCGCCTGCATGGCCCATACGGCGGCCGGGAGGTGCTGTTTGCCCTGCAATAAAACCAACTACAGGTTTTTTACTTTTTCCAAGAGTTGCTGCAATATGATCATATTCTTTTATCCACAGCGCTGCTTCAGCTTCCATTCCACCGCCTATTTCCCCTATCATTACAATTCCATCTGTATCGGGATCATTCATAAATAATTCAACGGCTTCTTTGGTTGTTGTACCGATTATCGGGTCTCCGCCAATACCGATAGCAGTTGATATCCCCAATCCAGCTTTTGCTACCTGGTCTGCAGCTTCATAAGTTAAGGTTCCTGATTTTGAAACAATTCCAATTCTTCCTTTTTTAAAAATGAACCCAGGCATAATGCCTACTTTACATTCATCTGCAGTAATAACTCCCGGGCAGTTGGGACCTATCAATCTTGTTTCCTTATCCTGCAAAAAATTTTTTACTTTAATCATATCCTGGATAGGAATGCCTTCTGTAATACAAACCACCAGGGCAATTCCAGCATCGGCAGCTTCCATAATTGCATCTGCTGCAAATGCCGGCGGAACAAATATGATGCTTGCATCAGCGCCTGTTTTATGTACCGCATGAGCAACAGTATTAAATACAGGTTTGTTTAAATGGATTGTGTCGCCTTTATTGGGTGTTACACCTCCAACTACATCAGTTCCATATTCAATCATTTGTGTTGCATGAAATGTTCCCTCCGTTCCGGTAAAGCCCTGCACTAAAATTTTTGAATCTTTATTAACTAAAACTGACATACTGCGATTGATTTTGATTGAAAATTGAAATGAAACCCTGCATTTTTAAGTGTCAGTCAGGTGATTAAAGCAGAATTAGTACCACGTACGGGATTCGAACCCGTGATTCCTCCGTGAAAGGGAGGCGTCTTAACCCCTTGACCAACGCGGCATCTTTTTAAAAAGGTGGGCAAAGATACTCTCACACATTTTGGCTGCCAAATTTTTTATAGGCAACCCGGTTTTAAATAAAAAATCCCGCCATTTAGCGGGATTGGTAATTATGTACCGGAGTTATTTGCTGGCAAGATCAAACTTTTTAAAGATAGATCTTACATTTCTCTGAACTTCTTTGCTGGTGAACTGGCTGCTGTTTAATTCATCAGTTGTCCAACCCTGCCATATAGTTTTATCTGTTTTGGCATCGATCATACTAATAGATACTGTACCTTCTTTAACGGGCATTGTATAACTATCATATCCCAAAAACTGAGAAGGATAATAAAGTGTCCCATACCTGCGTGTATAAGGGTTGTAATACACTCTTGAGTAAGGTCTGCTATACACAGGCTCACTCTGCTCCTTTACACTTTTCTCTACCAATAAGTCATAGCTTAACAAAAGATCAGGATTATGTTTTACTTCCATGAATCCATTTTTCTGCAATTCATCATTTACAATAACTTTTAAATTTTGTGCAGCAATTTCATTTTTAACCTTATCCTTATCTTCTCTATCTATCCATGTATAAGTTTTATAATTATTAAGATTAGCTGACTCATCTTTTTCTATATGAGCAGAAGTTCCGCAACTATTTAAAAACAATGCTACGGCTGCTATTACCAATACATAAAAGCTTTTTATTTGTGACATATTTTTCTCCTTTTTTTAGACTTTATATACGTCAAATAGTATGCTATGGATATGTAAGAATTGTGAAACTTTAGTGAAAGAAAAATGTATTCTTTAAAATGATTAAATATCCCCTAAATTTCATTGCCTGCAATACAATTCTATATTTGTAACTGTGAAAAAAATTAACAATAAAAGGTTCAATTTAAAATGATCAGATTTGCCTCATTTTCTTTTGAATATCAAAGTTTATTTTTATGAAGGATATAGTTTATGATAATACAGGTATTCAGAATTCTACTGAGGGAAACAAAAAAAGCGCAGTTATAATAATCGGAGGTGGGATTATTGGTTTAAACTGTGCATATTATCTGCAAAAGGAAGAATACGCGGTTACCGTGATTGAAAGAAGTGACATTACACATGGGTGTTCATTCGGAAATATGGGATACTTCTCCCCAAGCCATTTTATTCCGCTGGCATCACCCGGCATAATAGCAGAAGGATTGAGATACATGCTTAGAAGCACCAGCCCTTTTTATATTAAACCGCGGCTTAACAGGTCTCTTGCAGAATGGGCTTATCATTTCTGGAAGAATAGCAATGCAAATACTGTCTTAAAAAATGCGCCTCATCTCAATAATATTTTACAATTAAGCAGGCAATTAATAAATGATATAAGAGACGATATTGGCGATACTTTTTTGATGGAAGAGAAAGGTTGTTTAATGATGTGCAGGGAACAAAAGGGATTAGATCATGAATTTAGAGTAGCTGCCGATGCAGAAAAGTTTGGGCTGACAGTGGAGCGTTTGAATAAAAGAGAAGTTCAGGCATTAGAACCGGACATTGAATTAAATGTAACAGGCGCAGTTCTTTTTAAAGATGATTGTCATATAAATCCCGGGAGATTTATGATTGTATTAAAAAAATATTTAGAAGGAAAAGGAGTTCAATTTAAACTAAATACAACTGTTACGGGCTTTGAAAAGCAGATCAACAAAATATCTGCAGTAATTACTGACAAAGGAAAATTTGAGGGAGATGAATTCATTGTAGCTACAGGAAGCTGGCTTCCGGGGGTTGCAAAAATGCTGGGTATAAAATTATTTCTCCAATCTGGTAAAGGATATAGTTATACTTATGATCAGGTTCAGAAAAACATTCGTTATCCGGCAATATTAAAGGAGGGAAGATGCGCTATGACTCCATGGGGGCATCAGTTACGTATTGGAGGTACTATGGAAATCAGCGGTATCAATGAAAGAATATTACCTAAGAGAATGAAAGGAATTTATGAATCGGTAAAAAGTTTTTACCCGGGATTACAAATTGATCCACCATCAATAGATAAAATATGGCATGGATTAAGACCCGTTACCCCGGATGGCTTGCCATACATTGGCAGAACAAAAAAAATTGAAAATGTGGTAATAGCGGGCGGCCATGCAATGGTTGGTGTATCAATGGCTCCGGGTACGGGTAAACTTGTTACTGAAATTATTGAAAGAAAAAAAACAACTGTTGATATGCATGCATTCAGTATTGAAAGATTTTGATTCATCAGAGTATAAAAATCAACTGCCTACCTTTGGATAAATCATAACCACATGAATAAAAGAATAGCCATTATCGGGGGTGGAAATCTTGGCGCTGCCATTGCTGAAGGATTATTGAAAAGTAAATTCAATAAAGCATCAGAAATTATAATTACCAAACGTCATACTGCTCCTCTGCAGTCTTTAAAAGAAAAAGGTATTGAAGTAACAGATAACAACAATGAGGCTGCAAGAAAAAGTGATGTAATAATTCTTGCTGTAAAACCTTTCCAGGTTGCAGAAGTACTTAATGGAATTAAAAAAGACCTGGATAAAAATAAGATTTTTATATCTGTTGTAACAGGTGTTTTAATAAGTGATATGCAGAAAATCATTCAACAGAAGCTTCCTCTCTTTCGTGCAATGCCAAACACAGCTATTGCCATACAACAAAGCATGACGTGTATTTGCAGCAGCAATGCATCTCAGGAAAACATAAAATATGTAAATGAGCTTTTTAAAAAACTTGGTAAAGTTGTTACCATAGATGAGAAATTAATGGAAGCCGCAACGGTATTGGGAGCTTGTGGTATTGCGTATGCATTGCGTTTTATCAGGGCAAACATACAAGGTGGAATTGAGATAGGTTTTGATGCTGCCACTGCAAGTATAATTGCTGCACAAACCATTAAGGGATCTGCAGAGTTACTTATACAAACGGGGAATCATCCCGAGCAGGAAATAGATAAAGTAACTACTCCGAAAGGTTGTACCATAGCAGGCTTAAATGAAATGGAGCATCGCGGATTCAGTTCCTCCCTAATACGTGGTGTGGTGGTAAGTTATAAAAAGATAGCTAAGGATTAACCGCTGATTTGAATGATGTAAATGATATTAAAGATTTTCATACCGCCTGAGATGGTTTTGTGTGTTAGCAAGTCTCCCCTATCGGGCGAGACCTGCCTACCGTCAGGCAGGTTTAGAGGGGGCTTCCCGGATGATATTTTCTTTCAACATGTTTCAGAACATCCTCTTTATAAAAAAATACATCCTTAAATTTTCCATTTATATAGCCATCGGTTTGGTCTAAAAAGTGTTTTGAGGATAGATGCATTCCTTGTCCCCCGGTAACAATGGTTTTTGCTTTTAGCTTTTTCCCGAATTCTACTGCAGCAACAAAGCTATTCCCATGAGCGCCATATCTGCGTTTTGTATCGAAAGGCTTTGTACTATTAAATGCAGGTAAACATCCCCACGTAGAGGAAGCCAGTCCTACAGCATAACTGTGTTTATTATCATCAAATTTTTGCTGAAGATCTCCTGTAAGACGCTGATAGCGGTTCATTTCTCCCCATGTTACTTTCCAGGTGCCAAAATTTGTTTTAAGCTCTTTTATTACCTGCTGCAGAAGATTTATTTTTTCTATTGCAGCAGTATTTTTAACTATTATTTGAAGCCTTTCGATGAGGTTTGATTTCTCTTCGTCAGTTTTGGCAGGTGGTATTTTTTTAGATAGCTCAGTAGCCCATTCAATAGCCAGGGTGGTAGCAACTGATGATGTTGAAGATCTTCTATCCCATTTTTTTAATTCTTCAACAGCTTCTGTAAGTTCCGGATCGGAAACGTCACTTTTAATAAGCATTGAGGTAAACAGGGAAGGCAATAAAATATCAAATGCAGAAAGGTAAGTATCATACCCTGTTTCAATCATCTTATCTAATGTAAAATCATTTTGAGAACTCAAAAGCCTTATCGCATTCACGGCTCTTGGATTTTCTCCATCAGGCGCCATATATGTTGGGTATTTATTTTTATCAGGGCTGCTTTCCCCTGATACAGTAAACGGTGTTGAATTACAATTCTGTATCCATCCTGTTGCAGGATTGTGAACATATACTATTTCTTTTAATTCATGAATTCCCTTCCATTCAGTTGCGGATATTGTTCCATCTACCGGTTGTGACCAATCATATTTAGGATTTCTTTTGGGGATAAAATTTCCGTGCCAATATGCAATGTTCCCTTTATCATCTGCAAATACTGTATTATCTGAGGTGTTTGAGCGTATTTGCATTGTTTTTTCAAAATCAGCATACCCTTTCGATTTGGTTCGAAGCCATGATTGCATTAAACCTTTTAAGGAACGATTGTTTTCTCTAAGGCTTAACCACCTACCATTGCGGCTTGCTATTACCGGACCATGATGGGTATAATAACCTGTAAATGTTTGCGGAATTAATTTGTCATTTTTTCTATAGTTAATAGTAATCTGTTTAGTAGTCACCGTTCTTAAATTATTCTGGTATTTATAAAATAGCTGATTTGATCTTCTTATAATTTTTTCCTCGTAAAGATCGGCAAGGTCTGCATCGCCTGAGGTATGCATCCATCCGCAGTATTGATTAAATCCCTGGAAAATAAAAAACTGTCCCCACGTAACTGCTCCATAAACATTTAAACCTTCCTTGCTAATCATATGAACTTCACTTCTGAAATAAAATGTAACATGTGGATTAATATACAATATTGCATTTTTGGATTTTGTTTTTGATGGTGCAACTGCAAATCCATTTGAACCTGTTACTTTTTCATGATCTTCGATATTCACCTTTTGCATCGCAGATGTTCGAGCAGGTGTAAAAAGTGAATCAGCATTTGATGAATAGAATTTTTTAATTTCCTGTACAGTTACTCCGCCTGTATTAGTTGCCGAGATGCTTCCATTAGTTCGCATTAGAGCATACCACGGTTTAAAGCGTTGTAATACGACGGGCTTTACTTCCGGGTGTTTGTATAAATAATAATTTACACCATCCGCCGCCGCATTTAATAATTTTTTAAACCACAACGCACTTTTATTGTAATCATTTATTGCAGCAACAGAATCATAGATCAGCCGCATCTGCAGATCTT
>MWYX01000034.1 GCA_002050465.1 Chitinophagales bacterium 65-1 | reverse complement strand
GTACCTGTATTTTGATAAATTTTCTTTATCAAAAAAAGCAACAATTATCAATACACAAAAATGTAAAGATTCCAGCACCTATCATGGTAACAAGCTTGCATATATTGATCTGGATTCATTACAAGGCAGGTATGAATACTATAAGATATTAAAAGCAGATTTTGAGCGCAAACAGACAGCCAGTAACAACGAAGTAACCAATCTGCAAAAGCGTTACCAGGCAAGGGCAATGCAGCTGCAGCAAAAGGGGGCCACCATGACTCCTCAGCAGCAGGAAGCAGCTATGGCAGAAATAAACCAAATGCAGCAAGGCCTCCAGGCTAAGAAACACGAACTGGATAATGCACTTTATAATTCCAATTCAAAAATGAAGGAAGATATTTTAACAAGAATTCAAAACTTTTTAAAAGATTATAATAAAGATGGTAAATACGATTATGTTTTTTCCTACGAGCCCGGTTTTATGTTTTATAAAGACAGTACCTTAAACATAACATCAGATGTTATTAGCGGGCTGAATGATTTATACGCTAAGAATAAGAAGTAGTTATATGTTACCCTGTAACCAGTTACTGGTATCCGGCAACTGGTATTCATAAAACCATTACCTTCAATCCCGTAACCTAACGGGATTTTTTTATGAGCCAGACTGCCACTTCTTTTAAGCCTTCTCTTGGATTATTTGATGCCACCATGATTGTTGCAGGGTCAATGATCGGTTCCGGTATATTTTTGGTGAGCGCTGACATTACCAGGAATGTAGGCAGCGCAGGATGGCTTATTGCCGTATGGTTGATTACCGGATTTATGACGCTGATTGCAGCTATGAGTTATGGCGAATTAAGCGCTATGTTTCCAAAAGCGGGAGGGCAGTATGTTTACCTTAAAGAAGCATATAATCCATTGGTGGGATTTTTATATGGCTGGAGTTTTTTCTCAGTAATACAAACAGGAACTATTGCCGCTGTTGGTGTGGCCTTCTCAAAATTTGCAGGATATTTTTTTCCTGCATTGGAATTGAAAGATGAAAATATTTTAATGCAAGTCGGCTCGCTTAAAATTTATCCTGCACAAATTCTTGCAATTCTTCTTATTGTTTTTCTTACTTATACAAACACCAAAGGTGTAAAAGGAGGTAAGTGGATACAGAACATTTTCACCACTACGAAACTTTTATCACTATTCGGATTGATAGTAGCAGGGTTTATTTTTTTTAAACCGGAAGTATGGAGTGCTAACTGGAGTAATGCATGGGATATGAAAAGCCTTACGGCAGATGGCGGAATCACAACTATAGTAGGTACAGCGGTATTAGGCGCAATTGCGGCTTCTATGGTAGGCTCTATATTTAGCAGTGATGCCTGGAATAATGTAACCTTTATTGCAGGAGAAATAAAAAACCCAAAGCGGAATATAGGCCTCAGTTTATTTTTAGGTACCCTGATAGTTACCATAATATATGTTTGTGCCAACCTTATGTACACTGCAGTGTTACCGCTAAATGAAATTGCATTTGCAAGGGAAGATAGGGTAGCAGTGGCAGCCTCCAATTCTATCTTTGGTAATATCGGTACTTATGTAATTGCAGTAATGATAATGATTTCAACCTTTGGATGTAATAATGGGTTAGTATTGGCAGGCGCAAGAGTTTATTATACAATGGCTAAAGATGGATTATTTTTCAGGAATGCCGGAACTTTAAATAAACATTCGGTTCCTTCATGGGCATTATGGGCACAATGCATTGTTGCTTCAATATTATGTTTAAGTGGAAGATATGGCGACCTGCTGGATATGATCTCGTTTGTGGTGGTAATATTTTATGTACTCACCATTGCAGGTATTTTTATTTTAAGAAAAAAACGACCAAATGTGGAAAGGCCATATAAGGCTTTTGGATATCCTGTACTGCCCGCAATTTATATTTTAATGGGACTGGCATTTTGTATCCTGCTTATAATTTATAAGCCTCAATATACCTGGCCCGGATTGATAATTACATTAATCGGTATTCCTATTTACTATATTGCAGTAACAAACAAAAGCAAAAAAAACATTTCTTAGATGGCTATTGACCTTGATCAGATTTTCAGTAAAATATCAAAGTTAAAAGTTGCCGTGATTGGTGATGTAATGCTTGATACCTATTGGTGGGGAACAGTGGACCGTATTTCTCCTGAAGGGCCTGTACCCGTAGTAGCTGTTACAAAACGAGAACAGCGTATCGGTGGTGCGGGTAATGTGGCATTGAATATTAGTTGTTTGGGATCAGAGGTTGCATTGATAACCGTACTGGGTAATGACGATGAAGGAGCAAAGGTGAAAAGCCTGTTAGAAGAAAATAATATTGATGCGGATTTTATTTTATCATCCAAAAAACGGATTACATCAAATAAAATAAGGATCATAGGGCGTAATCAGCAAATGATGCGGCTGGATGCAGAGGTTACCAATGATCTTGAAACAGTAGATCAGGAAAACTTAATAACACAAGTAGAAAAATATATAGAAGCAAAGCAGCCTGATGTTATTATTTTACAGGATTATAATAAAGGCATACTAACACTGCAGGTTATTAAAACGGTTATTGAATTATGCAGGAAAAAAAATATTGTATGTACAGCAGACCCCAAAAGAAGAAATTTTTTCGCTTATATAGGGGTTACGCTTTTTAAGCCTAATGCAAAAGAAGTAAAAGAAAGCCTGCATATACTGTCTGACGATGTAAATGAAAATACCCTTTCAGCCATTCATCAGCAATTAAAAGATAAATTACATCATAACATTTCTCTTATTACACTTTCAGACAAAGGGGTGTTTTATGAAAATGAAACAGGTTCAAAAATTATACCTTCTCATGTAAGAAATGTTGCTGATGTGAGTGGTGCAGGTGATACTGTTATTGCTGTAGCCTCTTTAATTTATTCGGCTACAAAAGATATTTATCTTACTGCCCAGATCGCAAATATTGCAGGTGGTATGGTTTGTGAAATAGTGGGTACAGCCGCAATTGATAAACAAAAATTACTAACGGAATGTAAACAGATTTTGGCTGATCACTGATCAGTACAGGATTCTTTTAATTTTGTAAGATGAGAAAATATTCATTGGCAATTCATGGAGGTGCAGGAACTATCTTAAAAGAAGATATGACACCTGAATTGGAACAGCAATACAGGCAAGGCTTGCAACAGGCACTTGATGCAGGCTTTTCTGTTTTGGAAAATGGAGGTACAGCGGTTACTGCAGTTAAAGCAGCAGTAGTGCATCTTGAAGATAATCCTTTATTTAATGCAGGGAAAGGTTCTGTTTTTACAAAGAAGGGGATAAACGAATTAGATGCAGCTATTATGGATGGTAAAACCCTGGAAGCAGGAGCAGTTGCAGCTGTCAGGAATGTTCGAAATCCAATAGAGCTTGCTGAACAGGTAATGATGCACAGCGGCCATGTTTTTTTAAGTGGCAAAGGCGCTAATGACTTTGCAATTAAGCAAGGCATCAAATTAGAACCGGATGAATATTTTTATACACAACTTCGCTATGATCAATGGAGAGAAATAAGAGACAGTGATTTATATATGCTGGATCATAAAAGTGATAAACTTATAGGCGCAGTTAAGGAAAGAAAATTTGGGACAGTTGGTGCGGTTGCATGCGACAATAAAGGAAATATTGCTGCAGCTACTTCAACAGGGGGGATGACAAATAAACAATATGGAAGAATAGGGGATAGCCCTTTGATAGGGATTGGCACGTATGCAAATAATAAAACCTGCGCTATCTCATGCACCGGGCATGGCGAACCCTTTATACGTGCTGTTGTTGCATATGATGTAAGCTGCCTGATGGAATATAAAAATATGAGCTTGCAGCAAGCCTGCGAAGAAGTTGTTTTAAAAAAGCTCGTAGTGTTAAATGGCGAGGGTGGCTTAATAGGTATAGATGCTCAAGGCATTACAGCACTGGTTTTTAACTGTGCAGGAATGTACCGGGGAGTTAAAAATAGTGAAGGCAGCAGCAATATAGCCATCTATGGTAATTGATCTTTAAATGTAATTTGGATTCTTGTGAAGCCGATGTTCCTTAAAAAGTTTTCCATTATTATTTTACATCTTTCGGAGGCTTTAAACAATAAATTTTGCTCAAGCGCCCTTTGAATTATTTTTTCACGTATTCGCACTTTTACCTGATTTACTTCTTCAGAACTCCACACCCCTGTCTCATCAAAGGTTTCAAAATCCGAAGGATTTAAGATAGTATTTAATATTTGTGGCGGCGGAAATAAAATGCTAATTGAATCATTTTTTATCATAACATCTTCATTGTTTAATTTTTTCAGGTCAACACCTGCCATTACCTGTCCTTTGGCAATTAAAACTATTTTTGAGGCAGGCACCGGGAAAATTGTTCCCGGTAATTTTTTTGATTTTTTTATCGAATCCATAACTACTTCATCAAAAGAGGTAATGGTAATGAGCTGCGCCAGATTATTAATTTCTTTTATTAAGATCGGTGTATTATCTATAGTCAAAGGTTCACTCCTAAAAAAATTGCCAAAAGACGGTAGCCAGTCAATTTTTCTAAGCAGGAATAAAATCCCCAGCAGGATGGCAACAATTACCAGGTATTTTTTTATTGTTCTTGTCATTATTGCAGCCCCTGGGTTTTTTCACGATCAAACCTGATATTAATATTCTCATAGCCTGCTTTTTTTAAGAAATTACTGATAACTAAGCTGGCATTTACTTCTGCTGCCTGTAAAATACCTAAAGAATCTGCGCTGTTTTTGATCTGGGATTCACCTTGTGCAGCCAGCGCATCCCTCTCAGCATTATTATAGGGTGTACGGAAAAATGATACATCCTCATATTCTGTTTTTATATCTTCAGGTCTGATATTTATATATAGGAGCTTTGCCTGGGGTAAAATCATTGTAATTTCTCCGCGATGTACTTGTATATTTTCTTCATTAATTTTTGAAAGATCAATGCCCGCTATTAAAGAAGCCTTACAGCTCATTAATATTTTTCTGTCACCTATCTTATACCATGTTTTATCATCATTTGCTTTTATAATTTTTGTTACTACATATTCCACAGTTGCCAGGTCGCTTAGCTGTTTTATAATCGGTATTAATTGCTTTTGTACAGCTTTTTCTTTTTGGTTACAGGAAGATGAAATAAATAAAATAAATAAAATAAATAAAAGGTAAATGCTGCTCCTCATTTATGCAATTTACAAAGAACATTAATTATACGTTCTTAATTATAAATTTGTAAAAACCAATACATGAAGAAATATGCAGTAATAGTGGCGGGAGGTGTAGGAAGCAGAATGAACACTTCGACACCTAAACAGTTTTTACTTTTAAAAAATAAGCCTGTTTTATTTTATAGTATAGATGTATTTCTAAAAGCTTATGATGATCTGCAGGTAATTCTTGTATTGCCGGATGAGCATATCAGTAAAGGTCAGGAAGTTATTGACGCTTATTTTAATACTTCACGAATTACAATTTGTCAGGGAGGAAGAACCAGGTTCCATTCCGTACAAAATGGATTATCGCTGATAAACGATGAAAGTATAATTTTTGTGCATGACGGAGTAAGATGCCTGATTACAAAAAATTTAATTCAACGTTGCTATGTTAAAGCAGAAGCTTCCGGATCGGCCATTCCTGTTATTACTTCAAAGGATAGCATTAGACTCCTTACTGACGAAGGCAATGTAGCATTGGAAAGAAATTCAGTAAAGCTTGTACAAACCCCCCAGGTATTCCATAGCAAAATATTACTAAATGCATTTAAAATAGATTATAAAGATAAATTTACAGATGAGGCAACTGTGGTGGAAGCCTTTGGAATAAAAGTAAATTTAGTACAAGGTGAAGAAAATAATATTAAAATAACCACTGCTACTGATATAGTTATTGCAGAACAATTAATAAACACCATTACCCCATAATTTAGTTCTGGTTGGTCCTGGCAATTTTTTCAAGGATAAGGTGCGCTACTTCCATTGCTCTAAATCCATCAACTTCACTTACAATTGTATTGGTGTTATTGATAATCGCATCTCTGAAGCTTTCCAGTTCCATTTTTATAGCGTTGTTATCTTGTATTTTAGGGCTATAGTATGCTATACTTTTTTTCCCATGATTTGTATCAATCTCGAAAGTAAATGCATCTGTATCTTCAGGTGTTTTAAGTTTTGTTATCTCAGTTTTCTTTTCAAGAAAATCTATACTTATATATGAATTTTTTTGGAACAACCTCATTTTACGCATCTTTTTTACACTTATTCTTGATGAGGTTAAATTAGCGACGCAACCATTATCAAATTCTATTCTTACGTTGGCAATATCAGGTGTATCGCTCATTACAGATACACCATTTGCTGAAACAGATTTTACATTACTGTCTACTAATTTTAAAATGATATCAATATCATGAATCATTAAATCTAATATCACACTAACATCAGTTCCCCTTGGATTAAATTGCGAAAGCCGGTGTACCTCGATAAACATAGGCGCTAATTTCTGATCTTGTAACACTAAAAAAGCGGGGTTAAACCGCTCTACATGCCCTACCTGGAATTTTATATTTGCCTCCTTTGCAAGTTTCAATAATTCTCTGGCTTCTTCTATTGTATTAGCTAGTGGCTTTTCTACAAATACATGCTTGCTTTTTAGAATAGCAGCTTTACAAAGCGAATAGTGGGAGGTAGTTGGCGCTACTATATCTGCTGCATCACAGGCATCGAGCAATTTATTGATATTTGTAAATCTCTTTAATTGGAATTGACTATTAATTAATTCGGCATTTGCATTGGATGGATCAAAAAAACCAATAATTTCTACATTGCTTATTTCCTTCCAGTTATTCAGATGAAATTTTCCAAGATGGCCCACACCAAAGATGCCTACCTTAAGCATAAAAATATATTAGCGGTAAAGATAATGCCACAGGTTATTATTCTATCAAATAAAAAAGCCTCATTACTGAGGCAGTATATTTGTAAGGATAAAAATTAATGTGTAAGATTTTCTCTTTCAAGTTTAAATATTTATTCAATTTTTTACTCTCCCGGATGATATTTTCGCTCTGCATGTTTTAATACATCTTCTTTATAAAAATATACTTCCTTAAATTTCCCCTCGGCATATAAAGGCGCCTGGTCAAAGTAATGAGGAGAGGCCGAATCAGCACTCTGTCCGAAATACACAACAGACTTCGCTTTAACTTTTTCACCAAATTCAATAATAGCTACATAAGTATTTCCTCCTACCCCATACAAATTTTTTTGTCCTGGATCAATACGGGTTTGAAACGCAAATAAAGAACCCATTGCACTGGGTACCGCACCAACAGGTAGGCTCATTTTCTTGTCATCAAACTTTTCCGAGGTACCGCTGGTATGAATACGCTGCAACCTGTTTATTTCACCCCACGGAATGAATTCAGTTCCGTATTTTTTCTTTAATGTGTCTATGGAACTGTGTAGTATCTGCACTGCAGTACTATCTGGTGCCGGCAAGTTTTTCCCAAACATTAAATTTGTAAGATAAGCTCCAGACAAATTTGTTTTTATCTTGGTTCGAACCCAATCCAAATAACTTCTGTACCAAAATACTGCAAGTGTTGTTGCTTTGCTTGTTGTTGAATAACGATAATCCCAATTGCGCAAAGTATCTATAACCTTACCAAGTTTTCTATCTTTTTCGGGCTGCCTTTTTACTTCTTTATCATAGGCTCTTATAATTTGTGGAAGCCATTCAGCCATCATCGGAAGGTGATTACTTGTTACCAATTTTTCAAATTCTTTAAAAGAAATTTTACCCGGTTGTGATAACAATCGTATTACTTCTTCGCTGCGAAAATTCTGGTCTTCATATGCCATATATGCCGGATAATTTTCCTTCTTAGGCCTGCTAATACCGGCTGATTTATAAGGGGTTGCGTTGCAGTTCTGAATCCATCCGGATGAAGGATTAACTACCTGCACAATTTCTTTTAATGGATGCATCTCTTTCCATTCTGTTTCAGGATTGCTTCCATCTACGGGAAAACGCCAATCAAAATTTTCATTACGCTTTGGGATGGCATTGCCATGCCAGTAAGCAATATTGCCAAAACGATCAGCATACATTGTATTGGTAGCTAATTGAACATTGCCCATGGCAGCAGTAAATTCTTTGATGTTTTTGGCTTTGCACATTAACCATGCCTGCAATATATACTTTGCTGAATTGCTGCTTGCATCCTTTATTGTAACCCACAAAGAATCGCGTATGGCAGTAACCGTTCCATGGTGTGTTTTGCGGAAAACAAATACTTTTTTCTTTAAACCATTATCTGTTTTGTACAGCAATGTATCTTTCCATAAAACTGCTTTTCTGTAACCATCACCATACTTGTATTGTGTAGAGTCGGAAGGATGATTAAAACTTTCCAGATAAACATCTTCAAAATCTGAATGTGTATTGGTATGCGCCCATCCTGCATACTGGTTAAAACCACTCCAGATATAAAAATTGCCAAACATGGCAAAGCCTGAAACATTTAATCCCTGTTCACTTATTAAATGGGCTTCATATCGTTGTCCGCCTCCAAAAAAATTAACATGCGGATTGATAAGTAGCATGCTGTGCCCGCTTTTTGTCTTTTTTGGTGAAAGCGCTATCGTGTTTGATCCGCTTTCTTTTTGTAGCAACTGTTCATTAGGACTTTTCGGTTGCATATTAAAGGATTGAGCAAATGCATTCTTCATTTCCATCTGGGTAATACCATGACTCGTAGGGTTGAGTGGGGATGGGATCAAAAAAAACCATGGTTCATATTTTTGCAATAATCTTTTCTCAACATGCGGATGTTTCAGTAAATACAAATTTATACCGGCGGCTGCGGCATCACACAATTTTTTCAGAAAGACATCTGCTTTTGCATATGCCTCTTTTCCTTTATTCACACATTCAAATAAGGCTATACCGGCATCAGCTTCTAACTCCCTTTCTCCATATATTTGAGCGGCACGCCCTAATAACCGAATATAGGATTCTTCCATCTGCCAGTAATTGTCTTCGCATTGTGCATACATTAACCCAAATGCTGCATCAACATCTGTCTTTCCATAAATATGCGGCACTCCCCAGTTATCACGTATGATCGTTATATTTTTTGCCTGGTTTTGCAAGCCGATAATTTCATTTTTAGTGAAGACTTGCCCTAAAACAGATAATGGAAAGAAAACAATAAATGCTACTTTATACAAAAAAAAATTTATGAAGTTTCTAATTCCTTTTTAAAAATTCGTTTATTGAAGTTAACTCCTTTCTATCTGAATTTCCCGGGCTAACAACTGCGAGTAATTGCCGGTAATATTGATTTGTTTTTTCAATGTTGCCGGATTTTTCTGCTGCTAAACCTGCACCATAAAGGGCATTAAACCGGTTGGGATGTTTTTTCAAATTTGCTTCATAAGCCTTCAAGGCATCATTGGGTTTGTTCATTTGCAAAAGCAGGTCGCCTAATAACTCTTTTGCAGGAATTACTTCACCGGGAGTAACCGGATGTTTTTCAGTTTTATCTTCCATCTCGGCAGCAATATTCATAAGGGTTACTGCTTCAACATTTTTTCCCTCTTTAAATTTTATCCATGCTTCGGATGATTTGATCTGTATCTGTACCTGGTTGGCTTTATAAGCATCTTTTTGTTCGAGCAATTTTTTGTGAATGGTATTCAATTCATTTAATTCAGTTTTGGCTGCTGTAAGATTTCCTGTATTAGCAGAACCTAACAGCCGTGTGAAATGGATAATAGCTTTCTGCCACTGAAAATTTTCCCACGGAAAATTTTCGTAATGGATCTTTAAGCCGGCTGCTTCATTCCATAGCTTGTTCTCAAGTACATAACGGGATGGGATAGATGCAAAGGCATAGGCAACTTTAAAATTAAGAGGATGAACTTCTTTGATCGTTTTTAAATAATCCAGTTGCTTTCTTGCAAGATCATTTTCTCCTTTTTGCAGATATGCATAAACAAGATAGTCCATACCATGAAGTTCCTCATCCCAATGACCTTTGATACCTGCTTCTTCCGCATAGCATTGTGCAGAAGTGACAGACGCAAGGTTTGATTTAATACAATCACTCCAAAGCCCCAATCTTGTAAAAATGTGTGACGGCATATGTAGCGCATGGGCTGAAGAAGGCGCAACAGATGCATATTTCCTGGCTGCAGGCAAGGCCATTTCAGCAAGTTCGGGGGAATCGTAAGTGTGAATGATATAATGTACAATCCCCGGGTGATCGGGTTCCCCGGGATAAAGCCCATTCAAAATAGAACCGGCTTTTTTCTGTCTTGTAAAAGACTTATCAGTGGGATCGGCAGCAGCAGTCAATGCTAAAGAATAAAATATCGCAGTCTCTTTATCATCTGGATATTCAGTATTTAGATTCTCCATTGCCTTTTCAAAGTTGATGCAGCGTGTACGATGATCCACTTTATCCCAGTTCTTATAAAAAGCTGCAATTGCGTTGATATAACCTTCTTCCCTTTTTGTTTTTTGAGAAATGTACTGTGCAATTTCGATCGCTTTACTTCCTTTTTTAAGTTCCGTCTCTGACGCAGCGGCCCAAAGTGGATGAAAATTACTCATGGCAACTCCCCAATAAGCCATTGCACATTGCGGCTCTTGATCAATTATTTTTGAAAATACTTTTTCAGCTTCGTCATATTCAAATGAATGCAACAATTTAAGGGCAAGATTAAAATCTTCTTTTACCTTTTCGGTACCTGAGAATTCAAATGCAACAGTTCCGAATTTTTTATCATCCGGTCCGCAGGTAATAATTTCTCCTCTTTTCAGATCCATTTCATTAATCATCTGTTTAGAGGGCACTGTATTTTTTTCCTGGCATGATAAGAGGATCAGTGTTAGTAAAATATACAACACCGGCTGTGATTGGAATAATGATTTTTTCATAAATGTAAAAGAGGTGTTTATTTTTAGGTGCATTTATGTATTTATCCCTTTTCTATTATTACTGTACAATGCAAAGCCTTTCATTATGCCTTTATTTCATTCTTGTTGAATGAAGGAGTTTGATTTTCCATCTTCCATTTTCTTTCAGCAAAACTGCACTTTCAAGCCATTTTATTATTTGTTGTTTTTCATTCAGTCTAAAGTCTGCAGTATTATAATAGCTAACCCAGGCCATATTTTTATATTGTTCTGTTCTTATAAAATTAAATTTATTGGTCCTTATAATATTTAAGTTCTTGCTGGAAGTTGTTTTTTGTATAAGTGTATCCAAATTCCAAACATGTCCGTCTTCCAGCAAAAGAAAATCAGAAGAAGTTGAATAATGCTTTAATGTGTCAGCATTAATTAGTGATAAACCATTGAAAAAGCCAACAACTAAAGCTTCAATATTATTCTTATTCTTTTGAGCAAATACCTGAGATGAGATTAAAACTATAAGGGCAATAACATTTATAATTCTTTTCATAATTAAAAATAGTTTTAAAATATGCAGCTCATAAATATAGCTCCTTTCCTAAATGCTTCCAATTTTTTTGAAACTGTTTATTTGAGAGTAAGAATAGTTGACGAACTAAAAGGACAAAAACGAAATACGAATTGGTAATTAATTATTCTTCTACATCCTATCCGGAACCTTAATCCCCAATAATTGCATACTGCTTTTAATAACATTCGATGTCATCATTGCAATCTGCAAGCGAAGCTGTTTTTTTTCTTCACTCTCCGCATTGGCAATAGGGTGCTCTGTATAAAATGAATTAAATGTTTTGGCAAGATGAAAAATATAATTGGCAATTACAGATGGATTTAATTCCGTGGCTGCCTGCTCTATAATGTGTGAATATTGCTCAAGAGTTAGTATGAGTTCTTTTTCAAGAGGTAGCAGTTTGTGGGTTGTACCCGTCCGGATGGCCTCGTCGGACGGGGTTTGTAGTTTGTAATTTGTAATCGATTGACCATTGACCATTGACCATTGACCAGCTTTCCTCAACACCGACCTTATCCTCGCAAATGTATATTGCACAAATGGCCCGGTAAATCCATGAAAGTCTATGCTTTCTTCAGGATTAAAGATCATCCGCTTTTTTGGCTCAACCCTAAGCAAATAAAATTTCATTGCACCCAAACCAATGGTTTCATATAGTTCGTGTAATTCGTGTTCTTCAAAATCTTTAACCTTACCTAATTCTATAGTATGCTGTTTTGCAGTGGCTATCATTTCATCAATTATATCATCGGCATCTACAACGGCTCCTTCCCGGCTTTTCATTTTCCCTGAAGGAAGTTCTACCATTCCATAACTCAAATGATAAATATTTTTTGCATTTGGCAAACCAAGTTTTTCCGCAATAAGCTTTAAAACTTTCATGTGATAATTTTGCTCATCGCCAATTACATAAATGCTTTTATCAATTTTATATTCCTCATATTTTTGTTTTGCCAGCCCGATATCCTGCGTTATATAAACAGATGTGCCATCTTTCCGCTGAACAATTTTTTTGTCCAACCCGTCTTCAGTCAGGTCAATCCATATACTGCCATCTTCTTTTTTTATAAAAACGCCTTTAGCCAATCCTTCGTCTACAATTTGTTTGCCGGACAAGTACGTGTTACTTTCATAATAAGTATTATCAAAATCACTGCCTATACGCTTATACGTTTCATCAAAACCTTTGTATACCCAGCCATTCATTTTATTCCACAGTTCTATTACTTCGGGTTTCCCTTTCTCCCAATCCAGTAACATTTGTTGTGCTGCCAGCATTAATGGCGCTTCCTTTTCTGCTTCTTCTTTCGATTTACCTGCCGCTACCAGTTGTTCAATCTCTCTTTTATATTCATCATTAAACTTCACATAATATTCTCCAACAAAATGATCGCCTTTTGCATTGGCTGATTCCGGCGTTGCCCCGTTAGCAAATAGCTCCCAAGCTATCATGCTTTTGCAAATATGTATTCCGCGGTCATTTACAATACATGATTTAATAACATCAAAACCGTTTGCTTTTAATATTTCAGCAACACTCCATCCTAAAAAAATATTTCTTAAATGCCCCAGGTGTAATGGTTTATTGGTATTAGGTGAAGAATACTCAACCATGATTCTTTTGCCCTTCATCTCATGTTTGCCAAAGCATACATCATTGTAATTTTTGTTTAAAAGATTCAACAAATAATTATCAGTAATGGTAAGATTTAGAAAACCTTTTAAGACGTTATATTGTGAGAAAATTGTTGAATGATCTTTAATGAGTTTTTCTCCCAGTTCATTTCCCAACACTTCCAACGACTTTTTTAAACTCTTAACTAAAGAAAATAATACAACGGTATAATTGCCTTCAAACTCAGGCTTGGTCTGGCTAATCTGAAAATCTTTTTCGGTGAAAGACTGATTGTATAAAGCGGTAAGACTTTGTATTGTTGCCTTTTGTAAAACTTTTATTATCGACATTCTAAAAACCCTGGTGAGTTGCAAAGGTAACTTACATCGTATATCAAACATCGTACTTCGTACATCGTAATCCCTTACCTTTGCGCCTCCTAAAAAAGAGTGAATGATCAGTGTAAATAATGTAACCCTTGCATACGGTAAAAGGGTTTTGTTTGATGAAGTTAATCTTGGTTTCACCAAAGGGAATTGTTATGGAATTATAGGGGCTAATGGTGCAGGCAAATCCACTTTCTTAAAAATAATAAGCGGTGAAATTGAACCGAATAAAGGAAACGTAAGTATCTCCCCCGGTGAACGTATGGCTGTTTTAAAACAAGACCAGTTTGAGTTTGATGAAGTCTCAGTGTTGGATACAGTTTTAATGGGGCATAAAAAAATGTGGGACATAAGGCATGAGAAAGATGCCATTTATTTAAAAGATAATTTTAGTGAAGCGGACGGAATGAAAGCAGCTCATCTTGAAGAGGAGTTTGGAGAGATGGGCGGCTACACCGCTGAAAGCGATGCCGGAAGCTTGTTGAGTGAATTGGGAGTAAAAGATGATCTCCATCAGGCTTTAATGAAAGATATCGGGGCAAATATAAAGGTAAGAGTATTGCTTGCGCAGGCATTATTTGGCAATCCTGATATTTTATTACTGGATGAGCCTACTAATAATCTGGATGTTGAAACCATATCCTGGCTGGAGAATTTTTTGGCAGATTATCAGAATATCGTTTTAGTGGTTAGTCATGACCGTCACTTTTTAGATGCAGTGTGTACACATGTTGCAGATGTTGATAAACAAAAAATAAAGATCTACACCGGTAACTATACATTCTGGTACGAGAGCAGCCAGCTGGCAGCAAGGCAGGCAACTGATAAAAATAAAAAACAGGAAGAGAAGAAAAAAGATTTGCTTGAATTTATAGCACGTTTCAGCGCTAACGCATCAAAATCAAAACAGGCAACATCACGTAAAAAGGCATTGGATAAACTGATTTTTGAAGATATTACGCCAAGTAACAGGAAGTATCCGGGAATAATTTTTAAGCCTGAGAGAGATCCAGGTAACCAAATATTAAATGTTCAAAAGCTTTCTAAAAAAAGCGATGGCAGGATATTATTTAATAATATTTCTTTTGATATAGTGAAAGGGCAGAAGATCGCATTCTTAAGCAGGGATCCTGTTGCTCTTACTTCCTTTTTTGAAATAATAAACAACAGGATGCAGCCTGACAGCGGAAAGTATGAATGGGGTACTACTATAACAACAGCCTATCTTCCAAATGATAATACAGAATTTTTTACAGGCACCCTTACTTTGATGGATTGGCTCAGACAATATGTTCCTCCTTATGTAAAAGATGTTGATGAGGATTTTTTACGAGGATTTTTAGGAAAGATGTTATTCAGCGGAGATGAGATTTTGAAAAAAACAAATGTATTAAGCGGTGGCGAAAAAGTTCGCTGCATGGTAAGCCGAATGATGCTGCAAAATCCTAATCTTGTAATCCTTGATGAACCAACCAACCATCTTGATCTGGAAAGCATAACGGCATTCAACGACGGCATGATAACATTTCCGGGTGTCGTTTTATTTACAACGCATGATCATCAGTTTATACAAACCGTTGCCAACCGCATTATTGAAATAACGCCGAAGGGTTTAATTGACAGGTTATATACTTACGATGAATATATAGCCGATGAAAGAATAAAAGTTTTACAGCAGGAAATGTATAATTAGTAAAAATGATAGGTGCTATATTTGCACTGTTTTTTAATTTAAAACCAATAAAAAAATCTTTATGAAAACCATTTTTGTATTGTTATTCGCAATTATATTAACGGTGTCTTCAGTAAAAGCACAAGGTGATTATACAACTGCAATTGGAGTAAAATTTTATCCAACAGCTTTAACGGTAAAACATTTTATTTCAGATAAACATGCATTGGAAGGCCTTGCCTTTTTTTATAATAAAGGTGCAAGGATAACAGGTTTATATGAGATACATAATAAAATTATTAATGCAGGTGGCTTAAAGTGGTATGTTGGTCCGGGTGCTCACATAAGTTTTTATAATAACAAATATGGTGGCTCTACTGCATTTGGTATTGATGGAGTGCTGGGGCTTGATTATAGAATAAACTCAGTGCCCATTAATCTTTCATTTGATTGGCAGCCTTATATTGAATTTGGCTCTGGCTATAACAATGGCTTTACCGGCGACTCAATTGGCTTCTCAATTCGATATGTACTTAACTAAAGGCTGCTTACTTTTAATCCCGGAATTATCGTCCGGGATTTTATTTTTATGATGTTGTAAACTATCTTCATTATAAATAAACAATTTGCAGAACACTATCAGGCAGTTTATTGATCAGTTTTATTCTCCATTTAAAAGGCTGATGCCTCTCAGTACTTTCCGGTATGCGGTCTGTGGCGGAGGCAATATGCTTTTGGATATTTTCATTTATTATATCAGCTACAATTTTATTCTGCAAAAACAAATTCTTGACCTCGGATTTATTGCATTTAAACCCCATATCGCCGCACTCTGGATAGCTTTTATTGTAAGTTTTCCTGTAGGTTTTTTACTTTCTAAGTATGTTGTATTTTCTAAATCTGAATTAAGAGGAAGAGTACAACTTTTCAGATACTTATTAATTGTTGGGGTTAATCTGGTTTTAAATTATGCCTTTTTAAAAGTAATGGTTGAATACATGAATTTCTATCCAACTATTGCCAGAATTTTTATAACCTGTTTTATTGTAACCTTTAGTTTTCTTTCTCAAAAACATTTTACTTTTAAAGAAAGAAAGGAAAGCCACGAAATATAAGACTGAACCATGATTTGGGGAGATGAAAGGATTACACAGAAATAAAATTCTGCCTTTAGTCATCATCCAATTCATTAGATAAAACGCGATAATTAAATACATCTGCTTTTAATCCCATTAATCCTGTAATCCCATAAACCTGCCTGCCGGCAGGCAGGTCATGCTTCAGAAGTTCTTCTGCCATTTTTTCACATTCCCCCCCTTGGCATAAACATTGACTATCAGTAATAAAATTATTAATCATGGGAAAAATAATAGGGATAGACTTAGGTACAACCAATAGTTGCGTGGCAGTAATGGAAGGTAATGAGCCTGTAGTAATAGCAAATGATGAAGGCCGCAGAACAACGCCATCGGTAGTAGCATTTTTAAAAAATGGTGAAAGAAAGGTAGGTGATCCTGCCAAGCGCCAGGCAATTACCAATGCGCAAAACACTATCATGAGTGTTAAGCGTTTTATGGGTCATAAGTGGGATGAGGTTACAAGTGAAGCAGGCCATTGGAGCTATAAAGTTGTAAAGGGTGACAATAATACGGTTCGTATTGATATAGATGGCAGGCAATATACACCGCAGGAAATTTCAGCCATGACCCTTCAAAAAATGAAGAAAACTGCAGAAGATTACTTAGGCCAGGAAGTTACAGAAGCTGTAATTACAGTACCGGCATATTTTAATGACTCCCAAAGGCAGGCAACAAAAGAGGCAGGTGAGATTGCAGGTTTAAATGTTCGCAGAATAATTAATGAACCTACAGCAGCGGCATTAGCGTATGGTCTTGATAAAAAACATAAAGACCAGAAGATCGCAGTGTTTGATCTAGGGGGCGGTACATTCGATATTTCTATTCTTGAATTAGGCGAAGGTGTTTTTGAAGTAAAATCAACCAATGGTGATACACACCTGGGTGGTGATGATTTTGATAAAGTTATTATGGATTGGCTGGCTGATGAATTTAAAAAAGATGAAGCCATTGATCTTCGTAAAGACCCGATGAGCTGGCAGCGTTTAAAAGAAGCCGCTGAAAAAGCAAAGGTTGAGTTATCGTCTTCCAGCGAAACAGAAATTAATCTTCCTTATGTTACAGCCGTTGATGGGGTGCCTAAACACTTAGTAAAGAAATTAAGCCGTGCTAAATTTGAACAACTTTCTGATAAATTATTTGAAAGATGTTTAAAGCCATGTGAGCTTGCTTTAAAAGATGCAGGAATTGATAAATCAAAAATTGATGAAGTAATATTGGTGGGAGGTAGTACCCGTATACCTAAAGTACAGGAATTGGTTGAGAACTTCTTCGGCAAAAAACCACATAAAGGGGTTAACCCTGATGAGGTAGTTGCCATTGGTGCTGCGATACAAGGCGGTGTATTAACCGGTGAGATAAAAGATGTTTTGTTACTTGATGTTACCCCGCTTTCTCTGGGTATTGAAACCATGGGTGGAGTTATGACAAGACTCATAGACAGTAATACAACCATTCCAACAAAAAAGACAGAAGTATTTTCCACGGCAAGTGATAACCAACCCGGAGTTCAGATTCATGTGCTTCAGGGTGAAAGACCTTTAGCATCTCAAAATAAAAGTCTTGGTACCTTTAATTTAGATGGGATACCGCCGGCACCAAGAGGAGTACCGCAGGTAGAAGTAACCTTTGATATTGATGCCAATGGTATTTTACATGTAACAGCAAAAGATAAAGGCACAGGGAAGTCTCATAATATCAGGATAGAGGCGGGTAGTGGTTTAAGCAAAGAAGAAATTGAAAAGATGAAAAATGATGCAAAAGCAAATGAGGCAACTGATAAAGAAGCAAAAGAAAAAATTGAAAAAATAAACCAGGCAGATAGTCTGATATTCCAGACGGAAAAACAATTGAAAGAATATGGAGAAAAAATTCCTGCAGAGAAAAAAGAACCGATTGAAAGTGCGCTTACTAAATTAAAAGAAGCACATAAAACGCAGGACATTGCAGCCATTGATACTGCCGTGGCAGAGATGAATACAGCATGGACAGCAGCCAGTGAAGAAATGTATAAAGCAACACAAGGTACAGGTGCAGAAGGTGGAGCTCCAAATAGCGATGGCCAGCAACAGGATGGCAATACTCAACCACAGGGTGAAGGCGCAGAAAATGTTACCGATGCTGAGTTTGAAGAAGTGAAGTAATTTTTTCTTACTAATTTTTTTTAAAGGGTTATCCATTTGGATAGCCCTTTTATTTTATTGCCAAGTTATCACTGGCAGAGAGAGCATGGTCTGACCGTCGCGGTCTGACCACAAAATAATTTATGCAAAGCAAAGAAAAATAAGACGAAAAAAATAGGACTGATTTTAAACCCATTGTCAGACGGGGGCCGTCAGACAATATTTAGCACCATTATTTATTTATTATTTTTGCAATTAAATATAAATATCTGACAAAGGAAGATCACATTGATTATTGGGTTGATACTGCAAAAAAAGATTGGCGGGCTTTACAAAATATGTTTAAGGCTAACGATTATATTCATGCTTTATTTTTTTCGCATTTAGTATTGGAAAAACTATGCAAGGCTCATTGGGTAAAAAATAATGCCGCCAATACGCCACCTAAAATTCATAATCTTACTGTACTTGCATCGCAGGCAAATCTACAATTGCCCGAGAGAGATTTGGAATTTCTTAGTCAAATGAATCAGTTTCAGTTAGAGGGTCGTTATCCTGATTATACTAATAAACTGTACAAGGTATTTAAAGCTGCGCAAACAAAAGATATTCTAAACAAAGTTAATACGCTAAGAAAATGCTTACTCAAAGATCTGTGATAAAAGATATTAAAAAATTTGCTGATGAAATTAAACTTACAGGTATTCACCTGCATAAGGTAATTTTATTTGGCTCGTATGCAAAAAATACACAGGGTAAATGGAGCGATATTGATGTAGCATTAATAGCAGATGAATTTAATGGAGTTGGTTTTATTGATACCGGCTTATTTTCAAAAGTGCTGATTAAGTATCCACATCTTAATATACAGCCACATACTTATAATACCAACGATTTTTTCGCTGCTAAAGACTCTGTTGTAGCAGAAATATTAAAAACAGGTATAGAAATTACTCCATAATCGTGTGCCTTTTAAAGTCTTCCCACGCTGAAAATGTAACCGATGCTGAATTTGAAGAGGTGAAATAAAATTCTTTAGAATTGTTTTTAAAGGTTATCCAAAAAATGGGTAACCTTTTTTATTTTGTATTGAAAAAAGCTTAGAGTTATTCACATTTATGCAAGAATATCAAAAATAAAATATTATCTTTCATATTCAAATTAGCTAACCTTTCTCACATGGTATTTTTTAAATCAATTAATTTTTTCCTTAGCCGTAGTTTTAAGAATGTAATATGAATAAACTATTACTTATATTTTTTTTATCCCTATCCTTTTTATTTTCCTTTTCACAAGCAGGCAGCCCTGATCCTACTTTTGGAACTAATGGGATAGTTAGAACGGGCTTAGCATCTGATGCCCGTGCTATGGCAATACAAGCCGATGGAAAGATTGTTGTAGCAGGTTATACGGCTGGAACAAAATATAATTTTGCACTCGTAAGGTATAATACCGATGGTACTCTTGATAATACATTTGGAACCGGAGGAAAGGTTATCACTCCGATTGGTACGTTTAGCGATTTTGCCTACGCCGTAGTACTACAACCTGATGGAAAAATTGTTGTGGCGGGTGAAAGTTTTAATGGAACAACTTATGACTTTGCAATTGCCAGGTATAATACCAATGGCACACTGGATAATACTTTTGATGGCGACGGAAAAGTTACAACTGCCATTGGCCCCACTAATTCTAATGCTTATGCAATAGCCATACAAAGTGATGGGAAAATTGTAGCGGCCGGCAAAGCTTATAATGGAGCAGATTATGACTTTGCTCTTGCCAGGTATAACCCAGATGGTTCTTTGGATGCCGGTTTTGATGGCGACGGAAAATTAACCACTTCTATTACAACTAATACTGATAATAATACAACACGCCAGGGTGAGGATGTTGCTTATGCTATCACCATACAACCGGATGGAAAAATAATAGCTGCAGGATATACATTCCGCTTTCTCGACATGCAGATTGGATCCCTCACTGATATTGCTCTTATAAGGTATAATGCCAATGGTAGCCTGGATAATACTTTTGATGGAGACGGGATAGTTACTACATCTAACAATTCTCGGGTAAATGAAGCTAATGCCATTGCCTTACAAAGTGATGGAAAAATTGTTGTAGCAGGCAAAAGTTATATCAAGGACATCCCTAATTCACCTAACGGTGATTGGCAATTTTCGTTATTGCGCTATAATACAAATGGCAGTTTAGATGCTACTTTTGATGGTGATGGTAAGGTAACTACTGATATAGGTACAGGGGAGGATATCGCCCATGCTGTGGCTATACAAACAGATGGTAAAATAGTAGCCGCAGGAACAAGTAATTTCTCCACAGGTAATGATTTTTCTGTAGTACGCTATAACAACAATGGTAGTTTAGATGTTAGTTTTGATGGTGATGGAAAGACAGTTTTGAATCCTGGAGTATCGGATATTGGCAATGCTATGAAGTTATCCGGCAACCGCATTTATATAGCAGGCAGTAGCAGTACAGGTGCCTACCAAATTGCTGTTGCCGCTTTGTTGCAAAATTCAAATCCGCCACCTACTATCATTTCTTTCACACCCACTAATGGTCCTGTAGGTACAACAGTAACTATTACCGGTACCAATTTTAATACTATACCCGCCAATAATATTGTATATTTTGGGGCAATTAAAGCAACCGTAATAAGTGGTTCTGCTACAAGCCTAACAGTAACTATTCCTGCAGGGGCTACATATTATCCTATATCTGTACTTGATAAGACTACCGGTTTATCCGGTTATTCTTCCAGGCCATTTATAACCACTTTTACCAATCCTTTTGGTTCAGGAATACCAGCCAACTTTTATAAACCAAAGATTGATTTTTCTACCAATACAACTCTTTTGTCTGTGGCTATTGGTGATATTGATGGGGATGGTAAATCTGACATGGTTGTTGGGAACATTTCAGTTGTTTCTGTCTTTAGAAATATTTCAGTTTCAGGTAACATTGATGCATTTTCCTTTGCACCTAAGGTAGATTTTGCAGTCACTAATGGTGCTCTCCAGGTAGCGATTAGTGATATGGATGGCGATGGAAAGCTTGACATTGTATTACTTGGTGGTGGTGTACTGCGTAATACTTCCACACCAGGCGTTATCAATGCATCTTCATTTGCGGCTCCTGTTTATTTTCCGGGCACCAATCCAGAGTCTTCGGGTGACCGCAGGTCATTAGCAATTGGAGATATGGATGTAGATGGCAAGCCCGACATTGCCTTTACCAGTGTTAATACAAGCTATGATGTATCAGTGGTTCAGAATACATCCACACCTGGTAATATTAGCTTTACAGGTCCAACGTTTTTTTCTACGGCAGCAGGATGTGTTTCTGTTGCTATCACTGATATAGATGGTGATATGAAACCTGAATTAGTTGTTGCTACTATTGGAACCAGTTTAGTTGTTCGGAAAAATACTTCTGCTCCGGGTAATATTAATGCATCTTCGTTCGGCTCGCCGGTAAATTTTTCTATTGCGGGTGGATCATCTCCATATTCTATTTCAGCTTCTATTTCAGCAGGTGATTTGGATGGTGATGGAAAAACAGATCTGGTTGTTGCCAGTGCATTTGATTTCGTATCTGTTCTAAGAAATACTTCATCGCCGAGGACAATTGATGCATCATCTTTTGCGGCCAAAGTAGATTTTATGACAGGTTCTACAACGGGCGGTACCAGGACGACTAATCCAAGGCAAGTTGCCATTAGTGATTTAGATGGAGACGGCAAGCCTGATATTGCAGTTACCAATTATTCTTCTAATTCTATAACAGTACTGCGCAATACTTCCACGGCAGGGAATATTGATGCATCTTCCTTTGCTCCTAAAGTAGATTTTACTACAGATACTAATCCGCGTTCTGTTGCAATTGGTGATTTGGATGGCGACGGAATTCCTGAGATTGCCACAGCGAATGTTACCTCAAATACTGTTTCGGTTTTTCAGATAAGTATTTTTCCTGCCACCACAACCACAACAGTAACATCATCCTTAAATCCCTCAACGTTTGGCCAGAGTGTAACCTTTACAGCAACAGTAGCAACAGCATCAGGTACACCAGCAGGAACCATAACATTTTTTGATGGAGCAACCAATATTGGATCAGGAACACTGTCAGGAAATACAGCAACATTCAGTACTTCTGTTTTAACTGCCGGGGCACATAATATTACTGCTGTGTTCAGTGGTAGTACAAATTTTACCGGAAGCAGTTCCTCTGTATTAATACAGCTTATAGACATTGTTGGCAGCGCAAATACATTGCACATATATCCGAACCCGGTAACAAATGGCA
>MWYX01000036.1 GCA_002050465.1 Chitinophagales bacterium 65-1 | reverse complement strand
CAGGCATTTATTGATTTTGCAGCCAATGCCACACGGGGAATTGCCATGCGCAATGCAGAGATGCCGGCAACGGAAGTTAGTGAAGTGCTGGAGGTGAGCGGTAGTTGATCCCTATTTTCTTAAATATGCTCCCTGCCCTTTACTCTCAAACATGGTAGCAGCAGGCTTTTTAGGGGTTAAGAGTGGAGTAGGGTTTTATAAGTATGCCATGGGTAGTAAGGAGTTGGTGGTGAGTGAGAGGTTTGTGTGAAATTGTCTGAACTGGGAAAGTAGGATGCATGGGATTAATAGGAAAATGAAAAAGATAAAATCCTATTAATCATTTAATCCTATAAATCATGGTTCAGACAATTGCTGGAGGCAGTAAGGAGCTGGTGGTAAATAAAAAGTTTAAGAATAAGATATATTGAGAATCAAATGAATGAAGAAGAGCTAATTCACAGAATTAAAAATGCTATTATTCTTCTTAAAGAAGGACATCCATTAAATGTTGGGGAATTAACATTCGGTTCTAAAGATAATAACCACTTTTCTATATCAGGTTGGTCAATAAAAAACAATTTAGAAGATATAACAAGGGACTCTGTATTAAAAGAACTTAACGAAATAAAGGAATTGTTTTCAAAGATGGTTAGAGTTTCTACGGAACTTTCAGATTTTATCAAAGGCAAACAAATTGAATATTACTTGGGCTATGATTATGGTATGGGCTCTATTGGAATTTGCAAAGAAATAAATGGACAAATAAAATGGGAGATAGACCTAAAATAAATGAATTGATAACCCATATTGTTACACCACCTTCTCCGCTTCTTCAATTTTTCTCCCTATCTGCCAGGTTAAAATATGCTAGAACATTACAAAGTCTGCACAATTACATTGCAACTGCCGGAGTTTTTAATTAACTTTGGTCAATAAAAATAGCTAATAATGCAATACGGACAAATTAGCATAGACCCTGAAGTAATGAGCGGTGCTCCTGTATTTGCAGGTACACGTGTTCCCATCCAAAATCTTTTTGACTACATCGAAGGTGGTGAAGACCTTTCTGAATTCTTAGATGATTTCCCTTCAGTTACCAAAGAAGCCGCATTATTGGTTCTGGAAATGGCAAAAAAATCATTGACATCAGAAAAGGTTCTTAATGAAAATTTTGCTTGATGAAAGTTTACCTCGTAAACTTAGGAATGATTTCGATGAGAAACATGAAGTTTTTACAGTACGGGATCAAGGTTGGCTCAGCAAGAAGAATGGTGATTACTTAGGCTAATGTGTGAACATAACTTCGACTTATTTATCACAGTCGACAAGAAGTTACAGTATCAACAAAATTTAAAAGATTTGCCAATTATAATTTGTGTTCTTTGCGCTTATGACAACAGAAGAGAAACTTTACAAAAACTAATTCCTAAATTATTTGATAGAATTGCAAAAGGAAATCTTGAAAAAGTTATTGAGATTTCAGAATAGCTAAATTATACCTTCTTCTCTGCCTCCTCAATCTTCTTATCTATCTGCCCGGTTAAATATGCCAGAACATTACAAAGTCTGAGCCCAGGCTGTACAAAGGATAAGTAAAGTTGCAGGCTTGTTCTTTTCAAAAAAGAAATGACCAAACCATGCAAAGCCATAGCCAACAACAGGTATCAATACAAGTAATATCCATCTGCCTGTAATGATTCCCGCCACAAGGCAGGCAAGTAATAAAAACGTGCCGATAAAATGAAGTGAGCGGCTTGTGGTATTTTTATGTTCGGTAAGATAATAGGGATAAAAGCTCCGGAATGTTTTATATTTTTTCTCCCCCATATAAATGTAATAAAAATTTAAATAACCTATTATTCTATTGAATACAAATTCATCATAAGAATAAATCCTGTCAATGTTTCGACAAGCTCAACATGACAACACCATTAGAGACTTGTCAGCCTGAGCCTGTCGAAGGCTTGCTGATACATATTCAAATGTTCATCTATTAAACAATAGTTGGATAAATTTTCCCGTTTCCTTTAACATCTGCAATAAATATCAAACCCCACTTACTTTATATTTGCAACAATGCAGTATCAAAATACATTGGAATTTGTAATACAAATGGATAGCAATGATCCATTGAAAAATTTCAGGGATAAATTTTATATCCCCATCATCAACAAAAAACAATGTATTTACTTTGTCGGCAACTCACTTGGCTTGCAGCCAAAAACCACACAGGATTATATTTACAATGAACTGGAGAACTGGGCTAACTATGGCGTAGAAGCACATTTTCATGCAAAGACCTCCTGGGTTGATTATCATGATATTTTTATTGAGCCGCTCTCAAAAATTGTTGGCTGTCTTCCACACGAGATTGTGGTAATGAATCATCTTACGGTAAACCTTCATTTATTACTAACCACATTTTATCGTCCAACAAAAGAACGCTATAAAATAATATGTGAAGCAAAAGCATTCCCTTCGGATCAGTATGCATTAGAGTCGCAGGTAAAGTTGCATGAGTTAGAACCTGATGATACAATTATAGAGGTTGCACCACGGGAAGGAGAATATAATATCAGGACAGAAGATATTCTTGATACCATTGATAAGCATAAGAATGAACTAACGCTTGTACTTTTTGATGGAATTAATTATTATACCGGTAAAGTATTCGATATGAAAACAATTACCGAGGCTGCACATAATGCCGGCGCTTACTGCGGTTTCGACCTTGCACATGCAGCCGGCAATATTGAATTACATATGCATGACTGGGATGTAGATTTTGCATGCTGGTGTTCTTATAAATACCTTAACTCCGGCCCGGGAAATATTGCAGGGGCATACATTCATGAGCGATTTGTTTCTGATGCATCAATGCCACGTATGGCAGGCTGGTGGGGATATGATAAAGAGAGCCGTTTTAAAATGACAAAGAATTTTAAGCCCATACCGACTGCAGAAGGTTGGCAATTGAGCAACTCTCCTATTATTAGCATGGCTGCACACAAAGCCTCGCTTGATATTTTTGAAGAAGCAGAAATGGGAAATCTTTTAAAGAAATCGAAATTACTCACGGGTTATTTATTATTTATTCTTGATAAAATAAATGCAAGCGCAGCCAAAAAGACGATGGAAGTCATCACACCAATAAATGAAGATGATAGGGGTTGCCAGGTTTCCATCTTAATGTTGCAAAACGGAAAAGAAGTTTTTAATGCGCTAAAAAAACATGGTGTGTTGAGTGACTGGAGAGAGCCCGATGTTATTCGTGTTGCACCTGTACCTCTTTACAATAGTTTTGAAGATGTTTACCAGTTCGGACAGATATTAAAACACCTTATATAATATGTATAAATTTAATTATTATACTGAAGAAGATAGCGAGAAAGTAATTGCTTTTATGAAAGAAAATTCTTTTGCAATTATTATCGGTGCAGGTGAAAATTATCCTGTCGCAACTCAAATTCCTTTGCACATACAACATCTTAACGGTAGCCTTACTTTTAGTGGCCATTTAATGAAAAACACAGACCATCATAAAGCATTTTTACAAAATGAAAATGTACTGGTAATATTTACAGGGCCACATTGTTATGTAAGTGCAAGCTGGTACACAGTTCCAAATGTTGGATCCACATGGAACTATATGTCTGTTCATGCTAAAGGCAGGATTAAATTTGGCAATGAAGCTGAAACCAAAAAGGTAGTGGAAAATATAACTAATAAATACGAAAAACCTGGGAGTGAAGCAGCATTCGATAAATTGCCGACAGAATATGTTGATCGTTTGGTTAAAGCAATTACTGCTTTTACTATTGAAGTAGAAAGCATTGATAATGTTTTTAAGCTTAGTCAAAATCATGATGAAAAGACCAGGAGAAGCATTATTGGGCATCTTCGTAAAAATGGCAGTGATAATGAACGGTTGATAGCTGAAGAAATGGAACAGAGACTGGAGATGCCAAAACAATAAAAACATGACAAGAGAACAATTAATAAAGGAAATTTTTTTAAAAAAATCTTACCTATGTATAGGATTGGATACTGATATTAACAAAATTCCAAAGCACCTGCAATCACATCCCGATGCGGTTTTCGAATTCAACAGGCAAATAATTGACGCAACTAAAGATCTCTGTGTTTCTTACAAAATAAATACAGCATTTTATGAAGCAATGGGAACAAAAGGTTGGGACGTAATGGAAAAAACGGTCAATTATATTCCCGATACACATTTTAAAATTGCAGATGCCAAGCGTGGTGATATTGGGAATACTTCTTTTCAATATGCAAAGGCATTTTTTGAAACATTAAAATTCGATGCCATCACAGTTGCGCCTTACATGGGGGAAGACAGTATAAAACCATTTTTGGAATATGAAAATAAATGGACAATAGTTTTAGGATTGACTTCCAATCCCAGTGCCATGGATTTTGAATTAAAACAAGTACTTACACAAATTGATGAACTTGAAGAAGGTATTCATACAAGAAAACACCATATTACGTTTTTATATGAATCAGTGTTAGAAGCCGCTGCGGATTGGGGAACGCCCGATAACTTAATGTTTGTCATCGGTGCCACACAAGCCAATCAACTGGTTAATATCAGGAAGATTATTCCTAAAAATTTTTTACTTGTTCCTGGCATAGGTTTTCAGGGAGGGAGTCTGGGAGAGGTCTCTAAATATGGAATGATAAAAGATTGCGGGATGCTGGTGAATGTTTCCAGGGCAATAATTTACGCCGGTGAAGATGACGACTTTGCGGAAGAAGCAAAAGCCATTGCATTACAATATCAAAGCGAGATGAAAGTTTATCTTACAAATTATATTTCATAAATAACTTTGCCATTCTTTGCGTACACTTAGCGTTCTTTGCGTTACTATTTGCTTAATAAAGTACTAATGATGAAGAGTGCGACGCCAATGAAGTTGAAAAAAGTGCTGCAGCTGGCTACCAAAAAAATAAAATCATAATATAAAAATGGCACAAGACCTGTTTCAATCTCCCGATTATTTTTTGGTAGATGAATTATTAAGTGATGAGCATAAGCTAGTGAGAGATACCGTACGGAATTATGTAAAGAAAGAGATATCTCCCATTATTGAAGATTATGCACAACGTGCAGAATTTCCACAACAGATAGTAAAACAGTTAGGGGACATTGGTTGTTTTGGGCCAACTATCCCTCAGGAATATGGCGGGGGCGGCATGGATTATATTTCTTACGGTTTAATGATGCAGGAATTGGAGAGAGGTGATAGCGGAGTTCGTTCTACCGCATCTGTTCAGGGATCATTGGTTATGTTCCCTATTTATCAATATGGCAGCGAGGAACAAAGAAAAAAATATTTGCCAAAGCTTGCCAGCGGGGAATGGTTGGGTTGTTTTGGATTAACTGAACCTGATTATGGAAGTGATCCTTCGGGCATGTTATCTAATTTTAAGGATGCAGGAGATCATGTAATATTAAATGGAAGTAAAATGTGGATCAGCAATGCACCATTCTCGCAGGTAGCAGTTGTTTGGGCAAAAGATGAAAATGGAGAAGTAAGAGGGTTAATTCTTGAAAAGGATATGGAAGGCTTTACTGCTCCAACAACACATGGCAAGTGGAGTCTCCGGGCAAGTGCCACAGGTGAACTGGTTTTTGACAACGTAAAAGTTCCTAAAGAAAATATTCTTCCTAATGTAAAAGGACTGAAAGGACCATTAGGCTGCCTTACAAAAGCACGTTACGGTATTGCCTGGGGAACCATTGGCGCTGCGATGGATTGTTATGATACTGCGTTGAGATATTCAAAAGAAAGAATCCAGTTTGATAAACCAATTGGCGGATTTCAATTGCAGCAAAAAAAACTGGCAGAGATGATAACTGAGATCACCAAAGCACAATTGCTGAATTGGCGGTTGGGCGTTTTAATGAGTGAAGGAAAAGCAACACCGCAACAGGTGAGCATGGCTAAAAGAAATTCCTGCGAAGTAGCAACAAATATTGCAAGAGATGCCCGCCAGGTATTAGGAGGCATGGGCATTACTGGAGAATATTCAATTATGCGCCACATGATGAATTTAGAAAGCGTTATCACTTATGAAGGCACTCATGATATTCATTTATTAATAACCGGAATGGATATAACAGGATTGAATGCTTTCAAATAAAGCCCCCTGTTCCCCGGAGGGGGAACTTAGGCCGCACCTGTATAATTATAACTGTCTACTTTTCTTTGGTTAGTTTGTAATATCAATTTTTTCAATGACCGAAATTCAAAATAACTATAAATCTAAGTTTCCCCTCCGGGGAACAGGGGGCTTTTTTCTCATTGGCTTTATGGGTAGTGGTAAAAATTATTGGGGTAAGAAATGGGCTGATAGTTCCGGGTTGGATTTTATTGATATTGATGCTGTAGTAGAGCAGGAACAGGAAAAAACTATTGCTGAAATATTTGCCGAAGATGGGGAAGATCATTTTCGTAATCTTGAAACAAGTGTTTTAAGAAGTTTAGCTAATAGAAATAATATTATTGTTGCCACGGGCGGAGGCACGCCATGCTTTAACGATAATATTTCATGGATGAATGAAAATGGAACTTCTGTTTATTTACAATCGTCTCCGGAAAATATTTTAAAGCGATTGACTTCTGAAAGAGAAAAGCGTCCGCTGATAAGCCATTTGCAAGAGGATGAGTTACTTTTTTATATAACAGAAAAAATAAAAGAAAGAGAAATTTTTTACCATCAGGCTGAAATAATTTTAAATGTTGATGAGCTGCCTCCAAATTATTCACCCGACTTTTTAAACATGTAAATCATGCATAAAGGATTTATAAAGACAGCGGCTATAATTGGAGTATTATCTGTTGCGTTAGGGGCATTTGCTGCCCATGCATTAAAAGAAGCGATCTCTGATTATGCAGTAAATATTTTTGAGACAGGTGTACGATATCAATTCTATCATGTATTTGCTTTGCTTGCTGCCGGTATTTTGTATAAAGACTTTCAAAATAAGTTTATAAGATGGTCTGGCATATTTTTCATTGGTGGAATAATTTTATTCAGCGGGTCTTTGTATTGCCTTACATTTATTAAAGGTGCGGTATTACCTGGTTATAATTGGATAGGCGTAATTACACCTATAGGCGGGTTATTATTTATTCTTGGATGGACCTTTTTATTTATTGGTTGTTTTAAAAAGTCAATAAGTCAATAAGTTATTGTGTTCTTTAATGACCAATGACATATTGACCAAATGACTTATGATTAATGGCAATCTTTCAAATTCATATCTTTGCTACAACATGTCTGCAAATTCTAAAAAGAAAAAAAATAAAATTCCGGATCCTGCTAAAATGAAGCCGGAAACAGTTGAAAAGGTAGTAGCTAAAGAATTGTGGAAAGATGACCGCACCCATAAAATATTTGGCGCTTTCTTCTTACTGATTGCATTTCTTTTATTTGTGGCTTTTACATCTTACCTGTTTACGTGGCAGGAAGATCAGTCAAAGGTTTTTAAGGGTGCTAAAATATTATGGCCAAGTCAGGATCAGAATGTAGCAAATATGCTTGGCACAGCAGGCGCTTACTTTTCTGATATTTTTATAAGGCAGGGATTTGGTATTGCATCATATCTTTTTTGTATTCTTTTTTTTATAATTGGTGTAAACTTATTTTTTGGAAGAAGATTATTTTCTGTTAGCCGTAATATAAAATATGTAATTGTTGGATTGATCATAATTAGTGTCACCGCTTCTTTTTTAACCCCTGGTAAAGCTTTTGCATGGGGAGGAGCAGTTGGAGATACTGTAAATGAATGGATGCAGCAGATTATTGGCAAAGTAGGTGCTGCAGCCGTTTTGCTGATTGCCGTACTATGTTATATCATTTGGAGGTTTAACCCTGTATTTAATCTATCTGCAAAAAGATCCAAAGAAGAACTTTATAACCCTGATAATACTGATGATCTTATTCTGCAGGAAGAGCAGGCGCAGAATGAATTAAATTCTCTTCAAACAAACTCTCTTCAAACGGTAAGCAATCAAATGATTGCACCAACAGAGGAAGCTATCCCAAATTTTGATCTGCACCTGATTGAAAAAGATAATTCTGACAAAAGGCAACTCACAACAGACCATAATATACCAGCTAACAACAACGGGCAACCGACAATTGTCAATATTCCTGAAAATGATCTTGAACTGGAAATAAAAAGTATTCCGGAAAAACCAGTTGATAATTCAGTCTCTGTTGTTAAAACAGAACAATTAAAACCATATGACCCTGTTCTTGACCTTAGAGATTATAAATATCCCAAATTGGATCTCTTAGAAACCCATGGCAGTGAACAAATTGTAAGAGACCCTGCAGAACTGGAGACCAATAAAAACCAGATCATCAATACCCTTAAGAATTATGATATTGAGATAGAAAAGATAATGGCAACGGTAGGGGCTACAGTAACCTTGTATGAAATTGTACCAAAAGCGGGGGTTCGCATATCAAGAATAAAAAATTTAGAAGATGATATTGCATTAAGCCTTGCAGCGCTTGGTATACGGATTATTGCGCCGATACCCGGCAAAGGAACCATTGGTATTGAGGTGCCAAATGTTAGAAAAACGGTGGTGAGTATGAAGACTTTATTAGCGTCTGAAAAATTTCAACATAATAATTTTTCCCTTCCGATTGCCATTGGTAAAAAAATTGATAATGATAATTTTATCGTTGACCTTACCAGTATGCCTCATCTTTTAATGGCTGGCGCAACAGGGCAGGGGAAATCAGTAGGGCTCAATGCTATTCTTGTTTCTTTGCTGTATAAAAAACATCCATCACAATTAAAGTTTGTATTAATTGATCCTAAAAAAGTTGAATTGAGTATTTACAGTAAAATTCAAAACCATTTTTTAGCAAAGCTCCCCGGCGAAGAAGATGCCATTATTACCGATACAAAAAAAGTAATTCATACTTTAAATGCTTTATGCATAGAAATGGATAACCGGTACGATCTTTTAAAAGAAGCAGGTACCCGGAACATAAGAGAATACAATGAAAAATTTGTAGCCAGGAAATTAAACCCTGAAAAAGGTCATCAATATTTACCATTTATTGTGTTGGTAATTGATGAATTTGCAGATTTGATTATGACTGCAGGCAAAGAAGTGGAAATGCCGCTTGCCCGCCTGGCACAGTTGGCAAGAGCTATTGGCATACATTTAATTATTGCAACACAACGTCCGTCAGTAAATATTATTACTGGCACTATTAAGGCAAATTTTCCTGCACGTATTGCTTTTAAAGTGAGCAGCAAAATTGATAGCCGAACTATTTTAGATGTGGGTGGTGCAGAACAATTAATAGGTAAAGGGGATATGCTTATAAGCTATAACGGAGAACTGACGCGGCTTCAATGTGCTTTTGTTGATACACCTGAAGTAGATAAAATAACAGAATACATTGGCGACCAGCGTGGATATCCACAGGCATTTTTACTGCCTGAATATGTGGATGAAAAAGAAATGGAAGCCAAGGGATTTGATCTTAATGACAAAGACCCATCTTTTAATGATGCTGCAAGGCTGATTGTTACAAGCCAGATTGGTAGTACATCGCTTTTACAGCGCAGAATGAAATTAGGTTATAACCGGGCCGGACGCTTAATGGATCAATTAGAGGCGGCCGGGGTTGTTGGCCCTAATCAGGGAAGTAAAGCCAGGGATGTTCTTATCAAAAATGAAAGTGAATTAGAGCGATATTTGAATGGCGAATAATAATCCCGTACCTGGAATAATTCTCTCCTAAAAAACATCCTTTATTATTTTATTTACGTACTATCTTATACGTAACTTTATTACCCTTCATTTAAGGCAATGAGATATATTAATAATTTATGGATCGCAGCATTATTTATTAGTAATATTTCTATTGCCCAGCCTTCTTCTTTAAATAACGGATGCATGCCTAATATTGGATTTGAATTAGGTTCTTTCGATAACTGGAGTTGCTTTGCAGGAAAGATATTAAGAGACGGCACGTTGGATCTGGCATCCACAAGTCCTGTTGTGGACAGGCATTCTATTATACAAAACTTTTCCAACCAAGAGCTTGATCTCTTTGGAGGCTTCCCGGTAAATTGCCCTAACGGAAGTGGATATTCTGTGCGGTTGGGAAATGCAAGAGGGGGTGGAGAGGCTGAAAGAATAAACTATATTATCAATATTCCTGCTAATCAAAATGATTATAGTATTCTTTATAATTATGCTGTGGTTTTTCAAAACCCTACGCATCAACCGTGGGAACAACCCCGGTTTACGTCTAAAATTTTTAATATATCTGATAACAAATATATTGACTGTGGTGCTTTCGAATTTGTGGCCTCTTCAAACCTGCCGGGTTTTAAAATCTCAGGTGTGGGAAATAATGTTTTTTATAAGGAGTGGTCACCTGTTACCATTAATTTAACCGGGCTGGCTGGCAAAACTGTACGATTAGAATTTTCCACTAATGACTGTGCATTCACACAGCATTTTGGCTATGCATATATTGATGTTAATGAAGACTGCCTGTCAGCGCCAATATCCGGTAGTACCTATTGCGGAGGAGCAGAATCTGTTAACCTTACCGCACCATTTGGCTTTGCATCTTACAGTTGGTTTACATCCGATTTCTCAAAATTATTAGGCAGTGAAAACATTCTAAATATATCACCTGTACCTCCGGCCAATACAACTTATGCATTGGTAATATTACCATATGATGGATTAGGTTGCCAGGATACATTATATTCAACTATTCAGGTTTCGCCGCAGCCTTTCAAGTTAAATGTAATTAGTGAAATTACAGGATGTCCGACAGGGGTTGATATAACTGTCGCGTCAATCACAGCAGGAAGCACTCCGGGGCTTACCTATGCATATTATACTAATCTTAGCCAGACAAATTACGTACCTATTCCATCTAAAATAACAACCAGTGGCATATACTATATTAAAGGTGTAAACTCTGCAGGATGCAATGATATAAAACCCTTACGGGTAACTGTTTTAGAACCACCTGATTTAAATATAACCAATCCTTCCGGAGTTTGTATGCCCCAAAAAATTAATATTACTGTTCCCGCAATTACTGAAGGAAGTGAAACAGGCCTTGCATTATCGTATTGGAAAAATTTGGCCACCACTATACCTTTACCTAACGCAACTGCAATTGATTTAAGCGGTACATATTATATTAAAGGTGTAAAAAACGGCGGCTGCGCTGCGGTTAAAGCAGTTGAAGTAAAAATTGGGGAAATACCAAACATTGTAATTAAAAATCCTACTGCATGTGGTAAAGTAGATCTTACGGCCACCAGTATTATATCAGAAAATACACAGGATATAAGTTACTCTTATTGGAATGATGCTGCAGCTACTATCAGCGTTCCCGAAGCCAGTGCTGTAACGTCAACTGGCACTTATTATATAAACGCATCCGTAAGTTCGGGTTGTACCATTCTTTATCCGGTAATTGTTACTGTTAACCCATTCCCTGATTTTGTTGTTACAGATCCTGCAGCTGTGATATATCCTTTAATGACTGTTGATCTAACATCTGCTGTTAAGCAAAACACAGGTTTATCTTTTACATATTGGCTGGATAGTTTAACAAGAAAGCCTGTAAGCAATCCGAAGGCAGTTGATAAGAGAGGAAAGTATTATATAAGAGGGGCTAATGAATTTGGATGTATGATAATTAAGCCAGTTAATGCAGTAATTATTCCACCCCCTGAACCAATAGTCTATGTTCCTACGGCATTTACTCCCAATAATGATGGATTAAATGATGTTTTTAGAATTAAAATAATTGGTGAAACAACAATTGCTCATTTAAAAATTTATAACAGGTGGGGACAGGTTGTATATGATGATCCAAATTTAAATCGTTACTGGGATGGAAAACTAAAGAGCCTTGAGCTGCCTGTTGGAGTTTATGTTTGGATACTTTCAGGCTTTGATTCTTATTTTAAAAAACCATTTGCACAAAAAGGTTTGATTACTTTATTAAGATAAAAATCATCCGATATAAATGAGTATAATAGAAAAATTAGCATACTCACATAACCGCAGGGATGAAATTCCTAACCAGGATCTTGCAACGGAACTGGCTGATAAAAATGATATTTCTTCGATAAAACAACTTGTTGAAAATCTTAATAACAAAAATAAAAATATACAAAGCGATTGTATTAAGGTTTTGTATGAGATCGCTTCACTTAAGCCGGAACTGATTTCCAAATATTTAATGGATTTTATTTCATTACTGGATAATAAAAACAACCGGCTTGTTTGGGGAGCAATGATAGCAATTGATCATATCACATTGGAAGATCCTAAAAGGGTTTATAAAGAACTTTCCAAAATTATTAGCGCAGCTGACACAGGATCCGTTATTTCAAGAGACCACTGCGTAATGATATTAATAAAATTATCGTCACTAAAACCATTTGAAAAAAATTCTTTTGAGCTTTTATTAGAGCAATTAAAAAATTGCCCTGTTAACCAATTGCCGATGTATGCTGAAAATGCAATGCCGATAATTAATGAAACCAGGAAAATGATTTTCGTTAAAACTCTTCAGGAAAGATTAAAAGATGTTGAAAAGGAATCTCAGCAAAAACGAATAGAAAAAGTGATAAAGAAACTATCAAAATGATTATTCCTTTCCCCGTACTATAATTACAATTTCACCCTTTACGGTTTTTTGTTTAAAGTGATTACAAACTTCCTGCAAGGCCCCCCTTTTATTTTCTTCAAAAATTTTAGTAAGCTCCCTGCTTACTGAGCACTGTCTTTCCGCACCAAAATAGGCAATGCAATCTTCCAGTGTTTTAACAAGCCGCATAGGAGATTCATAAAAAACCATAGTTCTTTCTTCTTCTGCAAGCTGCTTCATCAATGTTTGCCTGCCTTTTTTTTGTGGAAGAAATCCTTCAAAAACAAAACGGTTTATGGGTAAGCCGCTATTTACCAAGGCAGGTACAAATGCTGTAGCACCCGGCAGACATTCAACCTTAATATTATTTTTAATACATTCTCTTACCAATAAAAACGCAGGATCACTTATTCCAGGCGTACCGGCATCCGTCACTAACGCCATTGCCGTCCCACCTCCCAATTGATCTACCAGGTGTTCTAACACTTTGTGTTCATTATGCTGATGGTAAGGGGTAACAGGTTTTTCAATATTATAATAGCGTAATAATACAGCCGAAGTCCTGGTATCTTCTGCTAATATAAGGTCAACTGTTTTTAAAATTTCGACTGCTCTGAAAGTTATATCAGCCAGGTTACCTATTGGTGAAGGAATAAGATATAATCCTGCTAAGTTCTCCCTAAAAGGAGTGCTTTTTGAATTATTATTTTCCGAAAGATTATTAGTATTCAAAATATGGTAATCTATAAAGTCTCCATTTAGGGAGATTTAAGGTATAATTTGTATCGTATATTCTTCCATTACGGGGTTAGCAAGTAATTTTTTTGCTGCCCTTTCTGCAAGCGTGTATGCTTCCTCTTTTGTTGCAGCTTCTATTTGTAAATTTATGTGTTTACCAATCCTTACATCATTCACATGCTGTAAACCCAGTTGTTTTAATCCGTCTGAAACCGCTTTTCCCTGCGGATCTAACAATTCTTTTAGCGGCATTACTTTTACTTCGGCAGTAAACATCATGTAAGTTTATTTTTGTTAATTAGCGATAAAATAACGTAAGTGATAAAAATTAATGGTACAGCAACCCATTGTAAAAATACAGCACTGGCAATCCCAATTCCAATTATTATTATTTTAGGGATATTATTCTTAATGCCATAATCTTTAAACTTCATCCCCATAAAAGGAATATTACTCACCATTAAATAACTTAACAATAGTATCAATCCATAAAGCAGCCATTTATTTATTAATAAATTCCCTATACCTAATAATGCTGCATTAAAGTTTAAAATTAAAGGGAAAGAGGCTATTAATAATCCTGCAGCCGGAATCGGCAATCCTTTGAAGTTATGCGTTTGAGTTTCATCTAAATTAAATTTAGCCAACCGGTAAGCCCCGGCACAACTTAAAATAAATGCAGGCATCAGCCATATAATCGAAATTTCCAATCCATCTTCTTCTCTTGCAAAGCTTAAACGAAGCAACTGGTATAAAATCATAGCAGGTGCAACACCAAAGCTTACCACATCAGCAAGAGAATCTAATTGCTTCCCTATTACTGATGTTGCGTTTAAAATACGTGCAACAAAGCCATCTAAGAAATCAATGATACCCGCTATCCCAATAAAGATGGCGGCCCAGGTATGTTTTTCAGGAATATTAAAACTACTGCCGCTGAATTCATCATTTACATAAATTACTATCGATTCGGTTTGCAAGGCAAATACAATAGCAAGACATCCAAAAAATAAATTCAGTAAAGTGAAAAGATTAGGGATTTGTTTCATAATTCAGACTACATTCCACGGTCAACCGACCACAGAATTAATTTAAAGAGTTTTTTTTAATGCCTGTATCAGCTGTGGACTTCATCAACCCTTCTATCTCTTCAACAGTTATAGGAATGTTTTTCATCAGGTCTTTATTCCCATTTCGTGTTATCCAGAAATTATTTTCAATCCTTATTCCCATTTTTTCTTCTTCTATATAAATCCCGGGTTCAATAGTAAATACCATTCCCGCTTTTACGGGTTCAGTCCTGGTTCCCAGGTCATGCACATCAATCCCCAGATGATGAGAAATGCCATGATACAAATATTTTCTATACGCCCTGTTCTCCGGATCTTCATTTTTTACATCTGATTTTTTCAGCAACCCTATTTTTTGAAATATAACGGTTGCCTCATCTCCTACTTTTTCTGTGTAATCAATAATACTGATACCGGGTTTTAGTATACTCACTGCATATTGATGCAAATGCAGGCAGGCATTGTAAACGGTTTTTTGCCGGCGGCCAAACTTACCGCTTACCGGAATTGTCCGGGTAAGATCAGCAGCATAATTACCATAGCTTGCACCGAAGTCCATCAACAATAATTCGCCTTCTTTACATTCCTGGTTATTACTAACATAATGCAATGTTCTTGCCCGGTCGCCACTGGCAATTATACTCCCATATGCAGGTCCTGTAGCCCGTTGCGATAAAAATGAATGATATATCTCTGCTTCAATTTCATGCTCAAAAACTCCCGGCTTTATAAATTGTAATAATCTTCTAAAAGTAACATCCGTTATATCAACAGCTTTTTGTATCACTTCAACCTCAAAGGGGGTTTTAATTGCCCGCAGTTCCTTTAAAATTTTTGCACTGCGTCTGTAATTATGTAATGGGTATCGTGTACGCATTCCTTTAGCAAACCTGTAATCTCTTACAGGTACAAGATTTGCCTTACGGTCGTTTTCATTTGAGTTTAAATAAATTGTATCTGCCAAATGTATCCAGGGCTGCAGCATTGCATCAAGTGAATCTAACCACACAATTGTTTTTAGTCCTGAAATATTTTGTACTTCTGATTCAGTTAACCGGTGTCCATCCCATTTTTCTTTTAACGCATTGGGACGAACCAATACCAATACTTCTCTGTACTTAGGGTCCGGATTATCAGGAAATAAAACCAACATAGTATCTTCCTGCTCCACACCTGTAAGCCAAAACAAATCAGCATTCTGTTTAAATGGGTGCAAAGCATCTCCATTCGTTGGCAGTTCATCATTGCTGTTAAAAATAGCAATCGAATTTTTCTCCAGCTTATCAGTAAACCGCTTCCGATTCTGAATGAATATGTCAGGATTGAGTGGTAGATATTTCATTTGAAGTAAGTTTATGCTGCAATATACAAAGGCTCCTCTATATACCCTTTCCTTATACCCACATACAAAGAATAGAAAGTTATACATCAAAAAAAAATAATAAATTGATGGTTATAAGCCCGACTGCTTTTACCTTTACAGCTTCAAAAAACGATTGTTATATGTCAGTACCTGGTATACTTACACTGCCGAAGAATGTATTAATAAATCTGGGAATACGATCAGCAGAAAATATCCATTATCAATTATCGCCGCAGGAATTAACCGAACAAACGATAGAAAGAAATGAAGGTGTTTTGAATGATACTGGTGCGCTGGTAATAAAAACAGGAGAATTTACCGGCCGCAGCCCTAAGGATAAATTTATAGTAAAAGACGCTATTACTTCAGATACTGTTCATTGGAACGAATTTAATATTCCTATAGATACAAAATATTTTGATCAGCTATATAAAAAAATGCTTGATCATCTTGAGAGCAAAGAAATATGGGTAAGGGATTGCCAGGCATGTGCTGATCCTGAATACAAATTAAATATCCGGGTTATAAATGAAAACCCCTGGAGTAATTTATTTGCTTATAATATGTTTTTACGGCCTCAGGAAGATGAATTAGAAAACTTTAAACCTGACTGGCATATAATTCAGGCGCCATCTTTTAAAGCAGATGCTGCAACAGATGGCACACGCCAACACAATTTCGCCGTAGTAAATTTCACTAAAAGAATTATACTTATTGGTGGCTCGGGCTATACAGGAGAAATGAAAAAAGGAATCTTTACCATTCTTAACTTTATTCTTCCTCATGATAAGCATGTATTAAGCATGCACTGTTCTGCCAATATGGGTAATGATGGTGATACTGCCATATTCTTTGGATTAAGCGGCACCGGCAAAACCACTTTAAGTACGGACCCGGAAAGGCATTTGATAGGTGATGATGAACATGGCTGGACAGAAAATACTGTGTTTAATTTTGAAGGAGGCTGCTATGCAAAAACAATTGACCTGACAGAAGAAAAAGAACCTGAAATATTTCATGCCATACGGCCCGGCGCTTTGGTAGAAAACACAACTTTCTTTGAAGGCACCAATAAGATCGATTTCTCCAACAAAAAAATTACTGAAAACACACGGGTTAGCTATCCATTACATTTTATCAGCAATGCATTAGAGCCTTCTATTGGTAAAACGCCTCAAAATATATTTTTTTTAACAGCTGATGCCTATGGCATTCTTCCACCGGTTAGTAAATTATCTACCGGGCATGCAATGTACCAGTTTGTATGTGGTTATACTGCAAAAGTTGCAGGCACGGAAGCCGGCGTTACAGAGCCTAAAGCTACGTTCAGCGCATGTTTCGGGGCTCCCTTCTTACCATTGCATCCTGTACAATATGCTGAACTGCTTGGCAAAAAAATAAGAACTCATAAAGTAAAGGTATGGATGATAAATACAGGCTGGACAGGTGGAGCTTATGGTGTTGGTAAGCGAATTAAATTGGATTATACAAGAGCAATGATTACTGCAGCATTGGATGGCCAATTAGATAGTGTAGAATATGAACCACATCCTGTATTTGGTTTTATGATTCCAAAAGAATGTCCGGAAGTTCCTTCTGAAATTTTAAACCCAAGAAATACATGGGCAGATAAAGCAGACTATGATATTAAAGCAAAAGAGCTTGCTAAGCAATTTATTAAAAATTTTGAAAAATATGCAAGTGGTGCCAGTGGGGAAACTGCAAGTGCAGCGCCTAAAGTTTAGTTTTTAAAAGATCTAATGATTTAACCCGCTTCGACAGGGTTTTTATGTACATAGCACTTTTACTCCAGCTTATTAAAACAAGCCATACAGCTTAATATTTATCTCATGGATTATCTTGGCAAGGTCTTCTTCATTTTCGGCAAATTTATTTTTATCAGCATCAATAATTAATAAGGGGCCTTCTTTGTAGCCGCTTATCCATTTATTATAAAACTCATTCAGCTTTTTTAAATAATCCAGCCTGATATTTTCTTCATACTCCCTGCCACGTTTTTGTATTTGAGCCACCAGTGTAGGTACTGATGCATTTAGATAAATAAGAAGGTCCGGCGGCTGAACCATACTTTTAAGTGTTTCGAAAAAAGTATAATAATTATCAAAATCTCTTTTAGCCATCAGCCCCATATCATGGAGGTTTGGTGCAAAAATATTGGCATCTTCATAAATGGTCCTGTCCTGTATCACCGTTTCCGTGCCACGATGAATTTCGAGCAACTGTGTTAATCGGCTGTTTAAAAAATATATCTGCAGGTTAAAGCTCCATCTTGGCATTTCTTCATAAAAATCATTCAGGTATGGATTGTGATCCACATCTTCAAATTGTGGAATCCATTTATAATGCTTGCTTAATAACTCGGTTAACGTGGTTTTACCGGCTCCAATATTTCCGGCTATTGCAATATGTTTTGGTTTTTTAGCTTTTGCCATGCCCTAAATCCTTTAAAGAGGCTTTTAAAATTAAGATTAGAAATGCCGCTAAAAATATAGAATAAAAATTAATTCCGGATTATTAATATCAACATTTAGAAATAATTCAAGCCAATAGCTTCTCTTACTAATTTAATGGTAGCATTTGCACTTTTTCGTGCTTTTTCGGCACCATGTTCCATTATTTTTTGCAGATAATTTTCATCAAGCAAAATATGATTCACTTTTTCACGAATAGGAGAAATAAATTGTACCATATCATCCGCCAGTTGTTTTTTCATATCTCCATAACGGATGTTGCAGTTGTTATAATCGTTCTCGTATTTCTTTATTATATCTTTTTCAGAGACAAGATTCATTAATAAAAAAATATTTTCAATATAAACGGGCTTCGCCGAATAATCTTCTGCAGGCCCGCTATCTGTTTTTGCTTTCATTACTTTTTTTCTTATCAATTCATCATCATCAGCTAAATACAAAGTAGCCATTTGGTTCTCACTCTTGCTCATTTTCCCTTCTCCATCAAGTGAAGGAACTTTTATAAGTTCATTACTAAAATTAAATGCCACCGGTTCCGGAAATACTTCACCATAGCGATGATTAAAACGGTTTGCGAAATTTCTTGCCATCTCAAGGTGCTGTTCCTGGTCTTTACCCACAGGAACATATTTAGCCCTGTGTAAAAGGATATCTGCTGTTTGAAGAACAGGATAAGTAAGTAACCCTGCGTTAATATTTTCAGGCTGCATACGAACCTTATCTTTAAAAGTTGCCGTTTTTTCCAGCTCACCTTTATAAGCAAGCATATTTAAATACAAATAGAGTTCAGCTGTTTCATGAACATGACTCTGGCAGTACAACGCCACCTTCCCGGGGTCTAATCCACAGGCTATATTTTCCGCCAGCACACGATGTACATTGGCTTTTAGTTCTTTTGTATCCGGATGTGTTGTTAAAGAATGCAGATCTGCGACCATAAAAAAACATTCATACTCATCCTGCATCTTTACATAATTACGGATAGCGCCAAAGTAATTACCCAGGTGCAAAAACCCGGTAGGACGAATGCCACTCATTACTATTTCTTTCTTCTTTGAAGTTTGTAGTTTGTAGTTTGTAGTTTGTGGCTCAGGCATAACTTTTTTGAAGATTGTAGTTTGTGGTTTGTAGTTCGGACATTCTTAGCGGTTTTTAAATTTCTGTCCTTTAATTACAGTTTTATTTAGATAAGATACGAAAGAAGTTATCATTTTTGTTATCTCATCTGCCAATGCATATAATTCTGAAAATATTTCTTTAGAGAGATATTGATTGTCTAAACCTCTATAAAGCTGAGATTTATATTCACCAACCTCACCTTTCGATATCGTTAAAGAATTAATGAATTCGAGCTTGCTTCCTCTTTCAAAACCTTCTGCAATATTATCCATAATTGAACCGACTGACCCTCTGATCTGATCTTTATACCTAAAATCTTCATTAATCGGTTTAATAAAGGTAGGATACCTCTTTTGAGAAAGTAATCTTGCCTTTTGCCAAATTTCCAATTCTTCAAATTTTTTAATAGTTGCCATGAATCTAAGATAACTACAAACTGTAAACTACAAACTACAAACTATTTATATTTGTTGCATGGAAGTGAATGATGACCTTATCAATAATTTAGCGCAGCTATCCAGGCTTGAGTTTAATAATGAAGAAAAGAGGGAAATAAAAAACGATCTCCAAAAAATGATTGCATTTATTGATAAGCTGAACGAACTGGATACAACCGGAGTAGAACCTTTGCTACACATGAGCGACAATATAAATGTGCTGAGAGAGGATGAAGTAAAAGGAAGCATTAGCCGTGAAGATGCGTTGAAGAATGCCCCCTTACATGATGAACATTTTTTTAAAGTGCCTAAGGTGATAAAGAAATGATGTGCAAATATGCAGATTATGTTCGCCTGTGAACTATGAATTATGAACGCTATCATTCATCTTGATAAAATAAACAAAAGCTATTATCTGGGCAAGCAGGAACTAAAAGTGCTTAAAGGTATTTCGCTTGATATCTTTAAAAACGAATATGTAGCTTTAATGGGACCAAGCGGCAGCGGCAAATCCACGTTAATGAATATTTTAGGTTGCCTCGATTCACCATCAGGAGGAAAATACATTTTAAATGGAAAAGACGTTAGCAAGATGCCTGATGATGATCTTGCAGAAGTACGCAATAAAGAGATCGGTTTTGTCTTCCAGCAATTTAATTTATTATCAAGATTAACTGCAGCTGAAAACGTTGCACTACCCCTGGTTTATAATGGTACTCCGAAAAAACAAAGAATAGAACAGGCGCTTGAAATGCTTAACAGTGTTGGCCTTGCTGACAGAAGCCATCATAAACCTAATGAACTTTCCGGCGGGCAGGGCCAGCGTGTTGCCATTGCGAGAGCCCTGGTTAATAACCCTTCTATTATTTTAGCAGACGAACCTACAGGAAACCTCGATTCAAAAACATCTGAAGAAATAATGGAAATCTTTGGAAAGATACATACTGAAGGAAATACAGTTATCCTTGTAACACACGAGGAAAACATTGCCAAATATGCTCACCGTATAGTACGGTTACGGGATGGCATTATTGAAAGTGATACCTTAACGCCACGAGGTAATTTGCAACCTGCGTAATTTTTTTTATGCCAATCGCTTTTTTTTGATTATTTCATTTTTTCTAAAATTAAAAGGGTATGTTTATCCTGTTCACCTTCAAAATATTTTTTTATTACAGCGATAAATACATTGTGCTCAGGAATAACATAATTAAAAAGTGTTATGCTTGATTTTAATTTTAGATTATCCGGATATCCAAAAATATCATCAGCTGATTTGCCATTAATCTTTAAAAGGATGTTAGCGCATTCCAGTAATCTTATTCCCAATACCGGATGTTCTACATATTCCTTTGCTTCTTTAATTGTTTTTATTGAATAATATTTTGCCGTTGAGCTATTTCCTAGCCCTTCAATTTGTGGAAAGATGAACCACATCCAGTGACTTATTTTTTTACCTTTTTGTAATTCTTTTAAAACCTGAGGATAAATGTTTTGCTGTGCTTCGATAAATCTGTTTAAATTATTATCTGTGTCTGAAAATTGATTTTTATTATTCATATACAACGATTGAAATTAATAATCCTGCTTTTATAATAAATATTTTGTTACTTTTAATAACGCTCTTTCATCATTAAATTGTAATTGAATGAAAAAATCTTTACTCTCCATTTTAGTTTTATTTGTTGCAATAAATTTACTGGCACAAAATCCTCCCAAGAGAGAATTAAGAGGGGTATGGATAACCACTCATTTAAGTTTGGATTGGCCAAACAGATTTCAGTCACCTTCCCAGCAACGAGTTGCTTTCACGGCTATTCTTGATCACAACAAAACAACAGGAATGAATGCCGCTTTTTTCCAGGTACGCAGCCAGTCAGATGCAATGTATGCCAGCAAACTGGAACCATGGTCATATTATCTTACCAACCAACAAGGCACCAACCCCCTTTGGGATCCATTGCAATTTGCTGTAGAAGAAAGTCATAAACGAGGTCTGGAGCTTCATGCATGGATAAATCCATACCGGGCTATAGCCAATACGTTAACAGCAACTAATACAGCGCAATATTCTGCTACACATGTTTCAAAAACACATCCTCAATGGATGCTGACTATTGGTACTGTACAAATAATGAATCCCGGATTACCTGTTGTGCGTCATTATAAAATACTCCCTCTTGGTTTGATCTTTTATGATGAAAATCTATAATAAAAATTATTCAAAGCTTTTAGAACAAACCCACCATAACTAAATTGATTTATATGAGATCTATTCTATTTATTTTATTGATGTTTTGTTTTATACCACCTCGGTTATATTCCCAGGACTCATCGCCCAATCTTAATTCCAGCATCAAAGTTCCAAATGGAATTTTCACAGATGGCATACCGCAAATACCAGTTGAACAGGTAGAAAGCATTAAGCCTTATTCTTTTTCCAGATTTTCTTATTTGCAGGACTGGCATCCTTTTAAAAAAGAAATATTAATCACTACTCAGTTAGGTTCTGTTCAACAAGCTCATTCAGTTGCCATGCCGGGGGGAATGCGCAGACAACTTACTTTTTTTGATGAACCGGTTTACCAAAGCTTATTTGATCCGCAAAAAGGCAATTATATTATTGTCCTGAAGGATAATAGAGGTGATGAATTTTTCCAAATTTACCGCCATGATCTTTCTAATGGAAAAACGGTTTTACTATCGAGTGGAGACAAGACATCTGTTAGTAACCTGCATTGGAATAAAAAAGGAGATAAATTATTATATACTTCACGGAATACCAAAACTTCAACCAATCAAATTTATGCTGTTGACCCGCTAAACCCGGCTTCCAATCAAGTCTTTTACAACCTTGAGGGACCTAATTGGAATCTATCTGCCATCAATAATTAATAAGGGGCCTTCTTTGTAGCCGCTTATCCATTTATTATAAAACTCATTCAGCTTTTTTAAATAATCCAGCCTGATATTTTCTTCATACTCCCTGCCACGTTTTTGTATTTGAGC
>MWYX01000045.1 GCA_002050465.1 Chitinophagales bacterium 65-1 | reverse complement strand
TAACATTTAAAGAAATGACCAAATGGCTTTTTAGAAAAACATAGCGTAATTTGTTTTATTGCACACCGGCTATTTGCTTGCTATAAACATCAGTCCCGCTTTTCGCTGCAATTCCGCCACACAGAAGTCAGGCTGACTCGTCCTAAAAAAAGTTTACAGTTGTTAATAAAATTATTGATTGTTTATAATACATGGTTTTGTTTACGATAATAATTTTTCCAAAGCTTTTCTGTTACCATTAAGTTTTCTTTATGTACCTGGTTAGGTTTTAGATTTCCAATGCTCATGTGAGGTCTTTGTTCATTATATAATTGGATTGTTCTGTTTAAAATAAGTGTTGCTTCATTAATATTTTCAGGTGTGGAAAAATTAAGATATTCATGTTTTAAAATACCGTTTACTCTTTCTGCTATGGCATTTTCAAGCGGATCTCCATGCTCAGTCATGCTGACAGCAATATTATATTTTACCAGCAACCCGATGTAGTTGTTACTGCAATATTGCAAGCCTCTGTCGCTATGGTGTATAAGTTGATATTTCCTGTCTGCCCGCAACATGTCTGTAGCCATTTGTAATGCCTGTAGACAATGAACACCTGCCAGATTTTCTGCTACATGATAGCCGACTATTTTATGGCTGTAAGCATCTGTTATGAGGCTTATATAATAAAATCTGTTGTTTACCTGCCAGTAGGTAATATCACTTACCCACAGCTCGTTGATGCCGTATGGTACAAATTCTTTGATCAGGTTAGGATATTTTTTAAACATATGGTTGGAGTAGGTTGTAATAATGCTACTGCGTTTTTTACGTACTAATAATCCATTGGCTGCCAGTAAATCAAACAGAGCATCTCTGCCCATTTTAATGCTATGTTCCAGCATAAATACCTGCAAAAGCTCATATAGTTTCCTGGTACCCATTCGCCGGTGTATTACTCTTATTTTATTTACTTCATCAACTACCAGTTTATCTTCCACGCTGTTTACATGTGATGACCAACTGTTTTGATAATATGCCTGTCTGCTGATACCAAACCATCCACATAGTTTGGCAAGTCCTATGTGCCGAAAGTTTTCTTTCATTATTTCTATGGTTTGGTATTGGACTTTTTTTTGATAGGTATTTTAAATTTCTCTTCTGCCACCTCTATCATTGTGGAATAGGCAATGGCTTTGAGTTCTGCTTCTTTGAGCTTTTGTTCCAGTTGTTTTATTTTTTCTTTCAACTCATCTACTTCCGGGTTTGTGTCACCTGTAATTTTATTAATTGCTGTTTTAGCCATAACCATTCTTTCTGCAAATGTCAGCCTTCGCCGCTGACATTTACTCATATCATAGCCTAATCGCCTCATCCATTTAACAATGGCACCCTTTTCTTCTTTACGACCAGTGTATTTCTCCCATAACATTTGCTTTGTAATCCGCAGGCTTAAAAACTCTTTAATGATCTGATGCTTCTGAGCATCCGTAAAATAATAGACTTCATCTTGCTTAAATACAGGAATTTTCTGTTCCATTTTTTAGGTTTTTGTGTAAACCTATTTCAGGACAAGACATTTAATAATGCCATATAATACCTTACATATCTTCGAGACATAACCGTTCGGAAAGATTGCAGATTTGTTCCAAAGGAATAGTTCGTGGGTAGTTAATAATGCAAAGCATATTCGTTCCATAAGAACGCTTCGTGTTAATCATAGCACCATGCGTTCCTATGGAACGCTAAAACCTTTCTTGCTTCATTCTGCTACCTACAAAATGTTCCGATGGAACATATTCCGAACAGTTATGCCTTTGAAACCTGTTAGGTTTATCGAAACACATTGACCTTAATGAAAAAATATTTTATTTAGATATGCGTTTTAAAGTATCAGTATATTCCTGCCATATTTCATTTACAATTTCGGCAGCAGGTACAATCTTTTTTATACTACTGCTTACCTGCCCTACTTCCAGTTCGCCTTCATTTATATCACCCTCAAACATTCCTTTTTTTGCTCTTCCCTTTCCTAACAGCTGATCTAATTCTTCTTTTGAAGCACCATTGCTTTCTGCTTCCTGTACTTTTCTAAAAAAATCATTTTTGATCACTCGAACCGGAGTAAGCTGTTTTAATGTAAGCAACGTATCTCCTTCTGATGCATTAATAACTGCATTTTTAAAATTGAGATGGCATGATGCTTCTTCGCTTATTGCAAACCTGCTTCCCACCTGCACACCTTCGGCGCCTAGCACCATAGCAGCAAGCATTTGCCTGCCGGTAGCGATTCCACCTGCTGCAATAACAGGAATCTTTACTGCATCGCAAACCAATGGTATCAATACCATGGTGGTAGTTTCTTCTCTCCCATTATGACCTCCTGCTTCAAAGCCTTCTGCCACCACTGCATCACATCCTGTTTCTTCTGCTTTTTTTGCAAACCTGCTGCTGCTTACCACATGAACTACCTTAATATCATGCTGCTTTAAATATTTTGTCCAGGATGAAGGATTGCCTGCAGAAGTAAAAACGATTGGCACTTTCTCTTCTACAATAATTTGCATTTGTTTTTCAACCCCACTATATAATAAAGGAACATTTACACCAAATGGTTTATCAGTTGCTGCGTTGCACTTTTGAATATGTTGCTGTAAAATTTCGGCAGACATACTTCCGGCACCTATCAACCCCAAGCCTCCTGCATTACTTACTGCACTTGCTAACCGCCAGCCACTTGTCCAAACCATACCTGCCTGGATAATGGGATATTTTATGTTGAAAAGTTGGGTAATGCGATTCGAAAACATAATTAGCATATTTGCTAATTAGCTCATCAGCTAATTATGATCCTAAATCTATTTCTGTATTATCACCAATGTTTAATGATCGTGTTTCTCCGCGTATTTCTGTATCACTCCCTATAAGTGAATCATCTAATACAACATCATATAATTTTGAAAAAGATCCAATTATAGAATCTTTTACTATTGAAAAATTTACAATAGTGTTTTCTCCCATAGCCACATTAGGACCTACTATAGAATTTCTGATATCACATCCTTCGGCTATGCTTACAGGTGGAATGAAAATAGTATTCTCGAAAGTATTTGATTCAGCGATGGCGCCACCAAATTTTTTTAGTAATGTAGCATTGGATTTAAGTAATGATTCTTTTTTTCCGCAATCAAACCAGTTTTCCACTTTAAAAGGTTTAAACTCAGCGCCACTTTGTATCATACATTCAAGCGCATCCGTTAAATTAAATTCATCATAGCTCTTGATATCATTGGTAATAATGTTTTCCAAACAATTAAAAAGAAATGATGTATCCCTGATTTTGTACAATCCAACCAAAGCAAGATTAGATTTTGGAATAGAGGGTTTTTCCACCACTCTGCTTATAAATCCATCATCATCAATTTCGGCAACGCCAAAATTCCTGGGATCATCAACTTTTTTTACACCCAGCATTGAATAAGGTGATTCCAAAACATATTGAATATCATATTCACAGATAGTGTCTCCTAATGCAATAAAAACCTCATCGTCACCAATAATTTGTTTTGTTAGATTAATGGCGTGTGCTGTTCCTTTACGTACGTTCTGGTATATGAAGTGGCAGTTAAGATCGGGATACTTTCCTTTGATGTAATCCTGGATTTTTTCCCCAAGATAACCAACAATAAAAACAAAATCATTTATTCCGGCTTCATGCAGTTGATCAACATTGATGCTTAAAATTGTTTTTCCGGCTAAAGGAATTAAAGCTTTGGGCTGGGTATAAGTATGCGGTCGCAGCTTAGAGCCTGCACCTGCCACAGGGATAATGGCCTTCATTAATATCTTATTTGTTTCCAATCTTCACAAAACCAAGGCGTGAATATACGTCAATTTGAAAATTTTAAAATTTATGACTAATAATTATTATAATATTTAATTATAACGTATCACTTATTACTTTTTAGTACGTTTGCGCAAACTTATTTCATGCAAAAAGATAAGCAGGTATTTGATATAATAAATAAGGAATTAGAAAGACAACGACACGGTATTGAACTGATCGCTTCAGAGAATTTTACGTCTTTACAGGTGATACAGGCAATGGGTACCGTATTAACCAATAAGTATGCAGAAGGATATCCCGGCAAAAGATATTATGGTGGTTGTGAATTTGTGGATGAAGCAGAACAGCTTGCCATTGACAGGTTAAAACAAATATTTAATTGTGAGTATGCAAATGTTCAGCCTCATAGCGGAGCACAGGCAAATGCCGCATTAATGATGGCAATTTTGCAACCTGGAGATAAAATATTAGGGTTGGACCTTAGTATGGGTGGTCATCTTACCCACGGCTCGCCGGTTAATTTTTCAGGTAAATTATATGAACCTCATTTTTATGGTGTAAAAAAAGATACAGGACTTGTTGATTATGAAATGCTGGAAGAAAAAGCAAGAACAGAGAAACCAAAGCTTATCATCTGCGGCGCTTCAGCGTACAGCCGTGACTGGGATTATGAAAGATTACGAAAAGTTGCAGATGAAGTGGGAGCCTTTTTGTATTGTGATATGGCCCATCCAGCAGGATTGATAGCAAAAAATTTATTGAAATCTCCTTTTGCTCATTGCCATTTTGTTACTTCCACAACACACAAAACATTACGTGGGCCGCGGGGTGGAATAATTTTAATGAAAAAAGATTTTGAAAATCCGTTTGGGTTAAAAGATACAAAAGGAAAGGTGAGGATGATGAGTAATTTACTTGATATGGCAGTATTTCCCGGAACACAGGGCGGACCGCTGGAGCATATTATTGCTGCAAAGGCAGTATCATTCGGGGAAATTCTCACTGATGAATTTACCGGTTATGCCACCCAAATTCAACTGAACGCACAAAAAATGGCAAATGCTTTCGTGGAAAAAGATTATAATCTTATCAGTGGCGGTACTGACAATCATTTAATGCTAATCGACCTTAGAAATAAAAATATCACCGGCAAAAAAGCACAGGAAACATTAGACAAAGCTCAGATTACGCTAAATAAAAATGCAGTTCCGTTTGATGATAAAAGCCCTTTTGTAACTTCGGGAATTCGTATAGGTGTACCTGCTATTACAACAAGAGGAATGAAGGAAGAACATATGCAGCATGTGGTTGATCATGTAGATAAAGTTTTAATGAATATTGATAATGAGAATATAATAACAGAAGTGAGGAATGATGTAAGGTCTTTCATGGATCAATTTCCTTTATATCCTGAATTGGGCTAAAATAAAATATATGATACAACGTGTACAAACAATCTGGATGATACTTGCAGCAATTGCAATATTTCTCACCTTAAAACTTTCCTTTTACAGCGGCACACTATTAACTGATAATTCATTTGATTCCCTCATAGCTACTGATAACTTTATTTTAATGGTATTAACGTGTGCTTTAGGGAGTGCCCTTGTAATTAATATTTTTTTATTTAAACACAGGACCCTGCAGTTTAGAATTTGCATCATTGCAATACTCACCGAGTTGCTGCTCTTGTTTTTGTACTACCGGCAAACAAAACTTTATTCAAATGGATCGCTGGATCTGTGGGCAATCTTTCATCTTGTAACAATTATAGCTTTAATATTTGCTGCCAGGGGGATTTATAAAGATGAAAAGCTGATTAAGGATAGCAACAGGCTGAGGTAATAAATCAATCAAATATACTTACCTGTCCAACTTTCTTTTACCTTCTTTATTCCTGATGGGACACCAGCATATACAAGATTTCCACCCCCATCTCCTGCTTCAGGTCCAAGATCTATAACCCAATCTGCTGATCTTATAACATCAGTATTGTGTTCAATCACTAAAATAGAATGCCCCTGTTCTATTAAGGCATTAAAAGAGGTGAGCAGTTTTTTTATATCATTAAAATGAAGCCCTGTAGTTGGTTCATCAAAAATAAACAACACATGGGTTTGGGATCTTCCCTTTCCGAGGAAAGATGCCAGCTTTACTCTTTGCGCCTCACCCCCGGAAAGGGTATCTGAGGATTGTCCTAATTTTATATAACCCAATCCAACATCGCTTAAGGGTTTTATTTTTTTAGCAACATCGGCACCAAGCCTGGTATCATCCCCAAAAAATTCAATCGCTTCATCAACACTCATCTGCAGCACATCATTTATATTTTTTTCTTTGTAGCTAACTTCCAGTACTTCTTCTTTAAATTTTTTACCACCGCATACTTCACAAACCAAATGTACATCAGCCAAAAACTGCATTTCTACAACCTGCTCGCCTTCTCCTTTGCATGCATCACACCTTCCACCTTCCACATTAAAAGAAAAATGCTTTGGCAAAAAGCCTCTCATTTTACTTAAAGGTTGTTTGGCAAACAAATCTCTTATCTCATCATAGGCTTTTATATATGTAACAGGATTACTACGGGATGATTTACCAATGGGATTTTGATCTATCATTTCAATCTGTGTGATATAATCCACATCACCTTCAATCCCCCTGTGCAGTCCAACTTTGTCAGCAAACTCTCCTTTTATTTTTTTTAATGCCGGATACAGTATTTGTTTAATCAGGGTAGTTTTTCCGCTGCCGCTAATGCCGCTTATAACACATAAAACATTTAATGGTATAACAATATTAATATCCTGTAAGTTGTTTTGCTTAGCTCCCAATATGCTTATTGAGCGGTTCCATTTACGGATAATTTTAGGAGGGTCAATTTTTAATTCCCCCTTTAAATATTTTCCTGTCAGGCTTTTTTTATTTGCAATAAGTTCATCATAATTTCCTTCTGCAACTACTTCACCTCCCAAATGGCTGGCCAAAGGGCCCATATCAATTATATGATCTGCCTGCCTCATTATCATTTCATCATGCTCTACTACCACTACCGTATTCCCCAAGTCCCGCAATTCTTTTAAAACAGTTATTAGTCTTTCTGTATCCCTGGAGTGCAGGCCAATAGAGGGCTCATCCAGAATGTATAAGGAATTGGTAAGATTACTTCCCAAACTTCTTGTAAGCTGAATCCGCTGACTTTCTCCACCGCTTAATGAATTTGCCAGGCGGTTTAAAGTAAGATAGCCAAGGCCAACGTCCATCAATGTTCTTATACGATTATTTATTTCGATCAATATTCTTTTTCCAACAGTTGCATCATATTCATTCAATTCAAGTTCTGCCAGCCAATTTTGAAGATCTTTCACAGGCATTTCACACAACTGGCCAATATTATGATGGCCAACCTGGACATACAAAGCTTCTTTCCTTAACCTGTAACCATTGCATTCAGGGCAAATTGTTCTGCCCCGGTAACGGCTTAATAAAACCCGGTATTGAACCTTGTATAAGTTTTGCTCAACCTCTTTAAAAAAATCATTAATACCTCCAAAGTGATCATTGCCTGTCCACAATAAATTATATTCCGCTGTTGTAAGATCAAGAATAGGTTTGTGAACAGGAAAATCAAAACGTTTTGCAGAGCGTATTAATGCCTCTTTCCACAATCCTAACTTTTCTCCACGCCAGGGTGCAACGGCATTTTCGTAAACACTTAATCGTTTATCAGGGATTACAAGATCAGGATCGATACCTAACACGAGTGAAAAACCTCCACAAGTGGGACAGGCGCCATAAGGATTATTAAAAGAAAATAAATTGGGTACAGGCTCTTCAAATTTTAAACCATCTAATTCAAATTTATTGGAGAACTGCAAATTTTTTTCGCCATTAATTTCTAAAACTACTTCACCCTCGCCCTCATAAAAAGCAGTATTTACTGAGTCGGATATACGATGAATATCATCTTCATCAAACCCGATAGCTATCGGGTCTTTCACTATTAACCGGTCAATAAGAACATATGCTGTTCGATGCTGAAAGTAAGATTTAAAATCTTTTGTTTCCATTATATCCTCTATCCTTAAAATTTGGCTGTCAATATAAATTCTTGAAAAACCTTTTTGCATCAGTATGTTCAATTCTTCTTTTAGGTCTCTTTTATGATGTTGTTTAAAAAGCACGAGCAATAAAACTTTATCCCCTTCTTTTAATTTTGTAATTGCTTCCACTACATCTTTTACATCATCTTTCTTTACTTCTCTTCCTGATACAGGCGAAATTGTTTTTCCTATGCGGGCAAATAATAATTTTAAATAATCATAAATTTCAGTCATACTACCTACTGTAGAGCGAGGCGTACGGGTAGTAACTTTTTGTTCGATGGCAATTGCTGGGCAAAGTCCTTTTATGTAATCAACATCCGGTTTATTCATTCTTGCCATAAACTGCCTGGCATAAGAACTTAAGCTTTCTGCATACCTTCTTTGTCCTTCTGCGAATAGAGTATCTATTGTAAGTGATGATTTTCCGGAGCCGGAAACCCCTGTTACTACTATTAATTTATTACGCGGAATTTCAACAGTAACATTTTTTAGATTATGCATACGGGCACCTCTGATAAGAATACCATTCGTTTGCTCAGCTTTTTTAACTGTTGAAATCTTTGGTGGAAGAGATCTTATTGTAGTCATTATGGATTGCAAAAGTACTTCCTATTAAAATATTTTTTAGAGATTTAAAGATCAATAAAAAAAGGCAATAGGGTATTTATACCTAAAATAAATTTGAAAATAGTTATCAAAAAATTTGTTATTACAAAAACTTTATATAATTTAACCCTTCCAAATATCTAAGAAAGATGAAAACCTACTTGCTTATAGCATTAGCCTCTCCTCGTCCCTCTTATATTTTGGCCCATTTTTAACGATCTCCGATAAACCAAAATCTAGATGTTTATGAAATCCTTTACCAAACTTTCTGACCAGCAACTTATCCATTTATATCTTGAAGGTGATGCTGAATGTCTTTCAACCCTTGTACTGCGCTATAAGGACAAAATTTATACTTCCATTTATTTATTGGTTAAAGATAAATACCTGGCAGAAGATATTTTCCAGGATTCTTTTATAAGGATAATTGATACCCTTAAAACAGGTAGGTATACAGATGAGGGTAAATTTTTACCATGGGCTATGAGAATAGCACACAACCTTTGCGTTGATCATTTTAGAAAGGTAAAACGTACGCCTGTCATTAAAACCAGCGATGACCGTGATATTTTTGAAGTAATTAATTTTTCCGAATCCGGAGCAGATCATAAAATGATGCAAAGTCAAAGTTATGACAGGGTAAGAAAAATGCTGGAATTGCTTCCTGAAGATCAAAGGGAAGTAATAATTATGAGACACTATGCTGATCTTAGTTTTAAAGAAATTGCTACATTAACCAACTGCAGCATCAATACAGCATTGGGCCGTATGCGTTATGGCCTTATCAATTTAAGAAAGATGATGGTTGAAAAGCAGATCGCTTTATAAGATAACTTTTGTCCCTATAATAACTCATATCCTTCCAATTATGGCAGGATTTTTTTTATTAAAAAATTTCAACAATCATGGTTCGTGAAGTATACGAATCACGGGGGGGAAACTTTACAAATTTTAGCTGAATTCAGAAGGATAATGGGCTTGTGGAGAATCCATACAATTTACTTGATCCTGTTTTTAGCAGGGAAGAAGATGTAATGCTGGATATTTACTTATGGATGAAGAATGTGAAATTTATGATGGAGGCGCCGCCATGGCAGCTTATGGTAAAATGCAATTCACACATATGTCTGATCAGGAAAGGGATAAGATTAAAAATGCTTTATTAAGATACTGTAAATTAGATACGCTGGCTATGGTTATGATTTTGCAGGAGTTTAAGCATTTGATAAAAGTTGAAACAACTAAGCATACATGAGTCTGCCTTTTGGCTCAGGTATTTGCCTGTCCAATTGCTTTGCTGTCGCAATCCACTCATTGATTATTTGCTGTACATTTTTCAACGCTTCCGCATAGGTTTTCCCGTCTGACATACAGCCGGCTAGCTCCGGAACTTCTGCAATATATACTTCATCCTCCTTGCTCCAATAAATGATTATTTCATATTTGCTACTCATTATTAATCAGTTTATATTTTATTAAAAGTTCTCTTACCTGCTTAACCTGATAAGCTTTTGCTTTACTGTCTAAAGGTTGCAGGTTAATAATTTCAGTAACTTCTGATTTATAATAAATATGATGAATGCCCTTTATTCTTTTCTCGAAACCTAAAGTTGTAAGCCATTTGCATAGTTCATTCAATTTAATATTTCTATCAGAGGTACCGGAAAGAATTTTTTGAATCAGCTTTTCAAATTAACTCATTTTTTCGTCTATTTTATCCCGACAGTCTTATCCTTTTACGGAAATCTCTTCCTATTCTCTGCCTTCACCTCATTTAAAATATTTACAAAGCGCTCTACATCCGGCTCATAGCCACCTGCATTCTTAATAACCTTTCCTTCCTGGTCAGTAAAAATATATAATGGCTGTGCATTGGAGTTTGCAATGGTAGCTTCAAAGTCGAGATTTTTGGCTCCAACATTTTTTATTTTAGAGCCATCAAATTTAGATACGTACTTTTCATTTTCCGGTAATTCTGTTTTTTCGTCTACATATAAAGACGCTACAATAAAATCATTATGAAGTATATTGCTTACCTCCGGTTTTGATAACACCTGCGCTTCCATTTTTCTGCAATTTGCGCAGCTATGACCGGTAAAGTCTATCATTATAGGCCGTTTCATCTGTCTTGCTGCAGCAACAGCTTCTTCAAAATCAAAGAATGTTTCCACTCCCGGTATTTCGGATCCTAAAATATCAATGTATTTTTTTGGCTTTATTATTAATTCGGTTGAATTATTATTTTGAATTGAATCACTGCCAGAACGCTGGTTACTTCTTATTAGTTTTTCCAGGTTAAAGTCCTGTGTTTTATTTTCCGGCAACCATCCGCTTATCCCGTTTAAGGGAGCTCCCCATAAACCAGGGATCATATAAACGGTAAAAGCCAGCGCCCCGATTGCAAAAAATATTCTTGTTACTGATAAGTATGGGAGCCCGTAATCATTTAATGATAAGTGATCATCGTGCCTGAATTTTAATTTCCCTAAAAGATACAAACCAAGCAATCCAAAAAGAATGATCCATAAAGAAAGATAAACTTCCCTATCCAAAAGCCCCCAGTGATAAGCAAGATCAGCATTACTCAAAAATTTTAACGCCATTGCAATCTCAATAAAACCAAAAGAAACCTTTAATGTATTTAGCCATCCACCCGATTTTGCGATCTTATTAAGCATGCCTGGGAAAAAAGCAAAAAATGCAAAGGGCAAAGCAATGGCAATTGAGAAGCCAAGAAAACCTATTACAGGGCCAAGCCGTTCTTTTTGCTGACTAACATCTACCAATAAATTACCAATAAAGGGAGCTGTACACGAAAACGAGACAAGCACTAAGGTAAGTGCCATAAAAAATATTCCGGAAACGCTGCTGAGGTTTGCTTTGGAATCTACCTTATTTGTCCATGAGGCAGGCAATGTAATTTCAAAAGCTCCCAAAAATGAAATGCCGAAAAGAAGAAATAATAAAAAAACAAAAATATTAAAGATGGCGCTGCTGCTAATCTGGTATAATGTATCTCTGCCAAATAAAATGGTTAGCAGTAAGCCAAGAACTGTAAATATCACCACTATTGAAATAGAGTACAGTGTAGCATTTTTTATTCCATGTGCTCTTGTATTGCTTCTTTTTAAAAAAAAGGAAACCGTAACCGGGAACATAGCATATAAACAAGGCTGAAGAACTGAAATAAAACCCCAACGCAATCCGTCCAAAAAAGTATCCATTAAAGATCTTTGTGCAATTTTAACCTGACCTGTAGAATCAGTTTGCGCAACAACCATGAGAGCCGAAATACAAAATAATGCAGTTAGAAAAATTTTTAATTTCTTCATACTAAAAGCAAGATAAAAAAATAGGATAACAATATGCTATCCTAATCGTGAAAAGTGAGACGTGAAATTTTGATCTCCCAAAAGGGGACTACCAGCCATTTCACATTTATGATAACGTTATATTTTTATTTTAAACTCCACTTCTTTTGGTGGCAGGCATTGCCTGTCGGTACAAACCATATAATTAACTGTACCGGAGATCTTTTTATTTCCAGGCTTTAATTTAACCAGCTGTACAAAAGTGACAGCGCTTTCAAAATATTTCTGATTAACATTAAACTCTTTTTCAAAAGCAGTTTTCATTTTACCCTTCTCTTTAACAGCGCCGATGCTTTTTGCATCATTTATTTTTATTTCGGTTGGCTGTGCACCGCCATCAGGGTTTTTTACTGAATATATATGCCATTTAGGCTCTATCATTGCTTTTACATGAACCTCATATAAATCAGCACCTTTTTTTACTACAGAGTAATTGAAACTAACAGGATTCAATATCTGTGCCTGGGAAGCAGATAGAAAAAATAAAGTAATAAGGGTAAAAATTAATCTCTTCATTTTTATAATTTTATCAAATTTACGATATCAGCACGTAGAAGACCATGTTTATATGAATATTTAGGAGCAGCTTAACTTAATTTATAGAAAACAGTTCTTTAAATATTTTTTTGCCATCTGTATTTCCTAAGGCAATACTGCACGCTCTTTCAGGATGAGGCATCATCCCAAAAACATTGCCCTCAGTATTCCTGATACCTGCAATATTTTGTAAAGAACCGTTCGGATTTATGTTGTCATTCATATTTCCATCCTCATCACAATATCTATATAATATTTGTTTCTCAATGCTCATGTTTTCCAATGTTTTTGTGTCTGCATAATATCTGCCTTCGCCATGGGCTATTGGAATTTTATTCACCTCCCCGTTTTCATTTTTTATAAAAATATTTTTACAAACAAATTGCATGTTTACATTTCGTAATAAAACACCTGGAAGTAAACCTGTTTCGCATAAAATCTGGAAACCATTGCAAATACCCAGCACTTTACCCCCCATTTTTGCAAATTCAATTACACTTTGCATCATAGGGCTGAACTTTGCTATTGCGCCACAACGCAAATAATCACCATAACTAAATCCCCCCGGTAATATTATACCATCCTCTTTAGAAAATACAGAAAGATCACTGTCCTTGTGCCAGAGTTCAATAACATCCTGGTTCAATTCTTCACGCAAAGCGCCAATTACATCACGGTCGCAATTTGAACCCGGGAAAACCACCACTCCAAATTTCATTATAATTTCTTTTAGCAATGTAAAGATAACCGTTATTTTAAACCATAGCTTATTACAAAAACAGCTATTATCATTAACCAATGCAATACTAAAGGCAGCCATCTTTTTACGGGATATAAAAATGCACATGCAGCATAGGCAGATAAGGGAACAGCAGCCAGTATCCAGTATTCAAAAGTATGAGTAGCATTTATAAAAGGCACAAACAAGGCAATTATTAAGTACAATAAAATAAAATTCCAGCTTTTTCTTATTTGCACCGGCTGCTTCCTGATATTAGTGCGCAAAAAATAAAAACCTATTATAAAGGAAATTAACACTAAAACTATGCCTGCCAGCTCCCAATAGTTTTGATTAAATCTTGGAAAACTGATATCAAAAGGAGGGATTTTAAAATTATATAATTTATCAGTCAAAAATAAATAAGAGAATAAAAAATAGTAAGGCGTTAAAATACCTAAAAAAGAAATGATCCAGTCGGCCAATATAAATGGCCGCGATAATAAAAGTGCATATATAATTAATAAAAGGAATGCCAGCGATGGAAAATAAAAGAATGTAGAAACACCAATCAACATTCCCGCATTAAAAAGTACTGTCTTTGGCTTTGAGCTGCTATGCAAAGTACTCATGCTTGCCCAAACAAAAATTAATAAAGTATTTACAACCAGTAAACTGCTAAATACATTCCATTCGCTAAACATTGATGTTATTAATAAATAGCTCATTGCAGGCAGGTAATTAACCCGGTGCATCAATCTTTGATTATTAATATGCTTATTAAGTGTAACTGCCTGTATAAAAATTAAACTATACGTTATAATTGGATATATCAATGGAAATTGTAAACCTGCTGGCTCCAATTTTGAAAGTATTCCGCCAAATAAAAATCCATCCGACTTTTGAATTACAGGCGGGAATGGATTTATAAACCATATAAGCTTTAAGAGAAGGCCATAAATAAATAAAAAAAAAGGATTTAATGGATTATTGGCTTTAAAAATGCCTGTCACTATTTTGCCGTTAATTAGTTAATAAGTTAATCAGTTATAGAAGTAAAACCAATAACCTGATAAACGGATTAACGGATAAACTTTTTAACTGATCAGTAATCAATCTTTGCAAAGCAAATATAATTTCTGTACATACAAGGTACAATGATTTGTTTTGCACTTACCTGTTTTGCAAACCTTGGCATAAACTGGTAACCTTTATCCAGGCTTTTAAGTGTGGGATTTCGTGTTAATTTTCCGTCAGCAGCAATACTTTGGTCGGAGATAAGCTGATTTCGTCTTTCCAGCTCGTTGAATAAAAAGTGAAGCTCACCGCCTGCATTCATTATTTGATAAGAAAGAAAATTATCATCACCATCATCATACTGCTCTTTATGTATAACATTATTCCAAACTAATTTACCATCCTTATCAACATTCATTACCACTATGTTATTATAATAATATCTGCTTAACGAATTAACTGATCTGGGGCGGTAATAATACCAATATGATGAGCGGGGATACAAATAATAATCATAAGAAGACATATAAGGATATCCATATAAATAATCCATCCTGTTCCACGAATTTGACCTGGATTGTGAACTGAAATCTTCAGCGGATAAAATAAATCCACCATCCTTTTTTAAAATTACATTCCGGATAAAAAAATCATTAAAAGCAAATCTTACTGATCCATTCTTTTTAGCTTCCCTCTTCATTTCATCATTAAATGCTGCCGTATTATGCACAAGTAAATTGTTTTCCTGTTTGTCCCATATGGCTGTGTACAAGCCATCAATATTGCCACGCTTTTGATTATAATAAAAAGAGTTCAGCAGATAGCGCCTGTTAATATTATCCACTTTTAGCGTTACTTCATCAAGAAAAACTTTATCTAACGGAAGTTCATTCTCATTAACCTGATCAGATAAGGGGGGCTTTGTTAATAAAAATAATTTTGAAATTAATTCTCTATTACCGCTTTTTACGCTTTTCGCAAAAACAAAAGTGCCCTCATTGTCTACAAAAAAATCACTAAAAACATCCCTGCGTTCATCATAAGGCATTTGTAGTCTGGATTTATGCTGCAATTGTAATTGAGAGTTAAAAAGAAGTGTTGAGAAATTAAACTTATCATACTTCTTTTGTATTTTAAAGATCATGATCTTTTGCTTATCCTCACTGTTAGTCATATTATAGATCTTATTCTCTGCGAAAATGCTTATCTGCGTTGTGTCAAGTTCAACAGGCTCTCCAATCTTTTTGGCGTTACCATCAATTTTGGCTGCCATACAATGTAAAATATTCCTTTTTTGATATTGATAAATTATATAAGCAAAATCAGGATATACAATAAATTCTGCATTCAATATTCTTTCGGGCATAAAATCCAATTCAACCCTTTCCTTTAAGGTCATATTGTTGTCGTATACACTAATGGCATAATCATTCCGGATATTTTTATATATTAGGTAATTGCCGGTTACCTTACCTATGATCTCAAAATTGACCGTTCTTGCATCTTCTTTTTCCGGTGCCGAATAACTAATACGCTGACAAATAGCCGCCAGCGGAGATATGAGGATTAAAAAACAAAGGGCATTTAATTTCATACAGTGTTATTAAGGTTAAATTTACAAAATATTATGTAAGCAATCATTCACGAAATTACCTAACTATTATGCCTGTAGTACTTATCACGGGAGGAACGGGACTAATTGGAAAAAATTTAACATCACATCTGGTAGCAAAAGGATATCAGGTTATCATTGTAAGCAGAAAATCAATACGGGATGTTGAAAAACCGTTAGTTAGTTATTCCACATGGAATATTGAAGAGGAAAAAATTGAAAAAAATGCCATTGCAAAGGCCGATTATATTATTCATCTTGCCGGGGCGGCTGTAATGGATAAAAGGTGGACGAAAAAGTATAAACAGGAAATTATTGACAGCAGAATTAAAAGCACCAATCTTTTAATAAAAGCTTTACACGACATTCCCAATCATGTAAAGGCAGTAATATCAGCATCAGCTATTGGATGGTATGGTAGCGATCATACCCCTTTATTACACAAAGATGGTTTTATAGAAACTGATCCTGCTGATGAAAATTTTTTAGGTGAAACCTGTAAACGCTGGGAAGAAAGTCTGCACCCGGTAATACAACTAAATAAACGATTGGTAAAATTTAGATTTGGTATTGTTTTAAGCATTGAAGGAGGAGCGCTTGCTGAATTTAAAAAACCGTTACGATTTGGTATTGCCGCTATTTTAGGTAGTGGTAAACAGATTATTAGCTGGATACATGCTGATGATCTCTGCAGGATGCTTATTTATGCATTAGAAAATGAACAATTGTCCGAAACTTATAACGCTGTGGCGCCATTGCCTGTAAATAATAAAAAACTTATTTTGAAATTGGCTAAGTTGATAAGGGGGCAATTTTATATTCCTGTTCATGTGCCAAAATTTGTATTAAAATTAATTTTGGGAGAAAGATGTATAGAGATTCTGAAAAGCACCACTGTAAGCAATGAGAAAATAAAAGGAACAGGCTTTACTTTTCTGTATCCAACCATTGATGCCGCATTAAAAGAGTTAACAAACAAAAAAAACCAAGCTTAGTTATTCACACAAGAAATTATAGTACTTACAAATCCTGTGTATTAAATTTTCTTGAAGAAATAAAATAATATAGAAAAAGATAAACGGCACTTAACCCAAGTAAAATATATATGGATGGTAGTGTTCCCAGGTTTACCAGATTCCTGAAAAAGGGAAACGGGATTAAACTGTCAGTTGAATTCAACGGAAGATAATCTCCGGGTCCGCTAATACCTCGTTTTCCACCCATATTATTCAATAAAGCGCCTAAAAAATTCTCAATTATAAAAGAATATAAAAAGAAAAGCCCGATGGATAATCCTGAGCGTTTTATCAATACACTTATTAACAAAGCAAACATGCAATAAGACAAAGCCTGGATAAAGTAGAATCCTACAAATTCAATTTTATCAAAGCTGAAAGTACTGCCGGAAAATAAACCAAATACCATGCTTGTTAAAAAAACGAATAACGTTGATAGTACAGAAACAATAACAATCATTGCAATTTTTACATGAATAAATTGTTGCCTGCTCCAGCCATCAATAATATTTTGACGATGTGTTTTATAAGTATACTCATTAGTAATAGAAGTGATGATCATCAATCCGGGGATGAATAACAAAAAGCTTGCAAAATAACTTACCGTGTGCCACACAGTAGGAAAATCAAACGGGCTGCCAATAAAGGCTTTGGCTGGTCCCTCCTTAATTCCCACATCAAAGCCATACACGAAATAATTTATGCCAACAATGCTCACTAAAAACAATGTTGAAAGTATCCAGAAAGTTTTATATCCTTTTATCTTAAGCCATTCAATTTTTAATAAATGCAGCATGATTATCAGTTATTGGTTAATTCAAAAAATTTAGCTTCCAGGCTTTTCTTCTTTAATTGAAGGTGATTTAAAACAATACCATTATTAAAACAGTGCCTGTTTATTTCTGCAAGATTTGCGGTATTTACCGGATAAAACAGTTGTAATAAATTACCTGTTTCTTTTATGTGAGTGTAATTATTTAATGACTTTAAAATCAGCAATAATTTTTCATTATCATCTGAGTTTATTTCAACAATATCTTCATTAGCCAGAATTTCATTTACATCGCCGGATGCTATTAATACTCCTCTTTTTAAAATGGCAACATGTGTACACACTTTTTCCACCTCATCCAGCAGGTGGCTTGCCATTATAATTGTTTTACCCTGGTGATATAATTTTTTTATCAACTCCCTTATTTCTGCTATACCTACAGGATCCAGACCGTTGGTTGGCTCATCAAAAACCAGTACATGAGGATTCCCCAATAAACAGGATGCAATTGCAAGGCGCTGTTTCATGCCAAGAGAATAGGTACTGAACTTAGATTCTTTTCGTTGAGTAAGATTTACCAGTTCCAACACTCTTGGAATATCACTTTTATCCTGGCCCTTTATAGCTGCCGCAATCTCAAGGTTTCTTTGTGCTGATAAATAGTGGTAAAAATTAGGCGTTTCCAGCAAAGTACCTATCTGCTTCCGCTGGTCCGCATCGGGTACCTTATCAAAAAGTTTGAAGGTTCCCTGGGTTGCTTTGAGTACATCCATAATAATCCCCAATAAAGTTGTTTTGCCACTTCCGTTAGGTCCCAGTATCCCAAACACTGACCCTGGAGGAACGCTGAAGCTTACATTTTTAAGCGCCTGGACAGATCCATAGTTTTTATAAATACCTTCAACCGTTAATACTGACATAACAAATTATAAATAATAGTTTTGAAGCAGGTTTTAAAGATAGAGAAAAAGTTGGAGTAGGAAGTTTGTATGTGATAAGCGGAAAATAAAAAAATTTATGCAGAAACCGATGAGATAGTGTTCATGAAATCTTACCATTCAATATCTGAGAAAATAATTTTAAATGTGTTATAAAATCAGTAAAGCCATTTGAAAATATCAATAATACTATTTTATAGCCAAGCCTGGTACTTTCTAAGGCAATTCAATTTTTTTACTTGTAACCAGATATTCAAAAATATTATTTGTTTCACACAAACAGGTATTTTTGAAAGCCACAATAATGTCATTTAGTACATATAACTTATATGATAAGGCAAACTCGCTGTAAAGAAGTTGCAAAAAGTCATTAATATTTTTTTTGTTTTCAGTATTGATTTGAATTTGCCTGTCAATTAATTGGGCAAACAGAAGCCCCCCGCTGTAAATCAAATCGTAATTTCCGGCTTTATCATTACCTGCTTTTTTTATGGATATTCCTTTATATGCTTTATTGTATTCTTCCTGTTTTAGTTTAAGCATAGCAATCCATTCAGTTGTATCAAACAATTTTAATTTATATTCAACTTTATACGCCATATAATCAGTAAATCCTTCCACAAACCATTCATTTTGTTGTTCGGTCTTTAAGGATTGTCCGTTCCACAAATGACCAATTTCATGAATAAGAATATGGTGCCATGATCTGGTATTTGCCTTATGCTCTAACGAAGGAGATTTATTAAGCATTATACTTATTGAATTTGTAAAAACTGCTCCGCCGCCAACATAGCCTGAATCGACATTTACAACACAAACAAATTTTTTAGATTGTGTAGAAGAATTAACAGGCTTTCCCATATAAATGTTTTCATATTCTTTTACTGCTGATGTAATAATTGATGAAATCATTTTCTTTTTACGGCTTAGGCTGTTACTGTAAACCAATTTAATTTTAGTACCACCAGTGATAATATCTGTAAAATTATATTCGCCAATTGTCATCACTGTCCAAACAAGTTCTGTTGGATTATGAACTTTAAATTTATTTATCCCTACTTCTTTCCAGGCATTTGTTATCAAATAACGTTTAGGCAAAATAAAGTTTACAGTTGCGCTATTCATATCCAGCCTAGTAATAAATATAGCATTACCTGTAAGTACCATCATATTTTCTCTTACATAAGCAGCTTCTTTATAGCCAAATGGCCATTTCCCTTTATCATGTATGAGGTTAATTGTGTAATCCAGATATATTTCCTCTCCCTTTTTGTAAGGAGAAAAAACATATGCGCCTCCCCCAATTGATTGAATACTTATTTCTTGCTTTAGTTTATTTTTTGCACCAATATGTGTTACAAAATTTGCCCAGCCATCTTTTAGATGGTTTGCTCCAAAGGGGCTCATTTGAATGGTATCATTGTTCGGAAACAATTGAGCTTTAATCTGTACTTTCCTTGATTTTACATCTGTTACAGAAACAATGTACGAATCCTGAGCAAAACTATTAATTGATAATAGCTGTACCATTACCGCAATGAATACATACAGGCGCAGGGATGGTAAATTCTTTTTTATACTGAAATATTTTTAATAGAACGAATCAACTAAAAAAAAGTTACATTAAAAATTGCGGGAATAAAGAACCTACAATTGGGTGCATTCCAAATTGTGGCACCAGCACGAAACGTTCCTCCGGAAGGAAAAAAGGACGGTACATTATGCTTCTACAATTGGGAATGCACCCCTACAATTTCATTGCAGCAAACAAAAAAATATTTACTTTATATTCTGCATAAAATAATCCGTTATTTTTTGGTAGAGATGTGCCCGGTCCTTACCTCTTACATTATGCTCATGGCCCGGATAGATCATATAATCCACCTGGATATTTTTATCAATGGCGGCTCTTACAAAACGCACAGAGTGCTGCTGAACAACAACAGGATCCTGCAAGCCATGTATCAGCAAAAGCTTCCCTTTTAATTTATCTACCTGCCTTGTAAGATCAGTGGAAGCATATCCTTCAGGGTTTTCCTGGGGCGTATCCATATAACGCTCAGTGTACATTACCTCATAATATTTCCAGTCAGTTACAGGTCCCCCGGCAACTCCTGCTTTAAAAACATCAGGATGCCTTAGCATAAAATTTATGGTATTAAAGCCTCCAAAGCTCCATCCAAACAATCCCATATTTTTATCATCAATATAAGGAAGGCTTTTTAAATAAGTAACTCCACTCATCATATCTTCCAGCTGCACTTCGCCTATCTTCCTGAACATTGCCTGTTCAAAAGCTTTGCCGCGGTTATCACTTCCTCTTGTATCAATGCTGAAAACAACATATCCCTTTTGCGCCATGTACTGGAACCAGTAATCAGATGAATTTGCATTCCACCCATTTCCAATTAACTGGGCATGTGAGCCGCCATACCAAAAAACAATTACGGGATATTTTTTTGTGCTGTCAAAATTAATTGGCTTATACATGCGGCAATACAAAGGGATTTTGTTTTTACTATCTATGGTAAAAACACTTACTTTCCCCAGCGCATAGCCAGCCAAAGGGTTTGAGGCTTTAAATAATACTTTTGTTTTGCCTGCTTTTACATCTATTAATTGTATCGTTCCGGCACTATCAATGGTACTGTAACTATCAATTACAAAATTGCCACTGGTGCTTACCATAGTGCCATGTGCCAAAAATTCCTGTGTTAGCCGTTTTGATGTACCGGTTCTTATATTTACCTGGTATAAATTTCTTGTAACAGGCGATTCTTCAGTAGCAACATAAAATAAATTTTCTCCTGTAGCATCAAATCCTTTCACATCCAGCACTTCCCAGTTACCCCGGGTTAATTGTTTTAACAGATCACCGTTGATATTGTATAGATATAGATGATTCCATCCGCTGCGATTGCTTTGCCAGATGAATTGCGAAGGATTATTTTTTACAAATAAAATTGGGGTTAGCGGCTCAATATATTTATCATCGTGTTCTTCAAAAATAGTTTTTATAAAAAGGCCGGAAGCAGCTTCGTATTGATTCATCTTCAGGTAATTCTGTGCCCTGTTTAATACAGCTACAAAAATATACTTGTCATCAGGGCTCCATGCAATATTGGTAAGGTATTGTTCTTTTGGTTCGCCAGTTTTAAGGTAAACCAATGATTGCGTTTCGGCATTATATACGCCGATTGTTACATGGTGGCTTTTATCCCCTGCCATAGGATATTTAATGTTCACATTTTTTGCAGGCCGTTGAATCCAGTCAATTATCGGATAGTCAGTTACCATACTCTGATCCATCTTGTAAAAAGCCAGTTGCTTACCATTATTGCTCCAGAATGTTCCTTTTATAATGCCAAATTCATCCCTGTGTACAGATGATGCATATACAATATCCGTGCTGCCGTCTTTGGTTACCTGCTTTGTTAATGTACCATTAGTAACAAATAAATTAAAACTATCAACATAAGCCACATATCCAGCGGTACCTTCCTCCACATTTTCTTTACCCGAAATTGATTTATTAATGATCTTTCTTACTTTCCCGGTAGTAGCATCAAAGGCAACCTTATTCCCATTAACATTCATAATCCATTCAGCAGATTTATTAAATTGAATAACAGGCATTGCAGATACCGTGTCATTTCCGGAAGCTTTAAGTTTTTGATTAAGCTGTTCAAGAGAAAGAAATGGGGTTTCAGTGTTTTTAAAATTCCCTTTTACCCAAACATCCTTATCATTTATTTTTTTCAGATAAACATAATCTTCCGTACCATAAATAAATTGCAGCTGACGAAGATTTTCCGGAGCCAGGGTAGTCCTGTTCTTTACCAGTGCATCTTCCATTGTAAGGATCTTATTTTGAGCAAAAGAAAAAGTTGCAGCAACACCAAACTGTAGAATCAGGATTATTTTTTTCATTGATGGATTTTTTTTTGATGCATGATTTAATTCCTCACGGGTTTACCGCCTTTTAATACACTTTGAATTCGCTCAAGGGTTTTCTTTTCACCACATAGACTTAAAAATGCTTCTCTTTCCAAATTAAGAAGATATTGTTCACTAACCATTGTTGGCTCACTAAGATCACCACCACACATTACATAAGCCAGTTTTTGTGCAATCTTAACATCATGTTCGGTGATATAATTGCCCCGCAGCATACCATTGATACCGGCATATAACATTCCCAGGCCTGATCTACCCAAAACCTTTATATCATTTCTCTGCACCGGCATTGTGTAGCCTGCATCATACATATCAATTACACTTTGTTTTGCATCGGCAATCCGCCTGTCCTGGTTCAAACTAACTTCATCAATCCCTTTTCTTAAAATGCCAATTTCAAAAGCCCCAAATGCTGAGGTGGCAACTTTTGCAGTCCCTATTGTTAAAAATCTGTTTTGCAAAGTGATGGTTTCAGGCTCACCCTGGTGCATTTCATCTGCAGCTCTTAATGCAAACTCTTTTGTGCCACCACCACCGGGTATTAATCCCACCCCTAATTCTACCAGGCCAATATATGTTTCTGCTGCTGCCTGTACTTTATCACTGTGCAAACTCATTTCACAGGCACCTCCCAATGTTAAACCATGCGGAGCAATTACAACGGGTATTGCAGAATACCGT
>MWYX01000015.1 GCA_002050465.1 Chitinophagales bacterium 65-1 | reverse complement strand
GTTGGGATAATCCTGTTAATACTGTTTACTGCCACCGGTTGTAAAAAAAGCTCAGCCATTGATAATGGTGTTATTGTTCCGCCTGTAATTGATCAGCCAACTCAGGAAGATGAGAATAACAGTTTGGTGATAGTAGATGTTGCAACAACGGGAGGAAAAATTATGGAAATTGAAAAGTACAATGGAATGTCTACCACCAGTCCTATACCCGGGGAAGCATCCCGCAATTGGCTGAAAGGATTAAATACTAAAATGACAAGGGTTTGGATACAACTTGTATTTGTTTATAACAATGGCAACCTTAATTATAATTATAAATATTCAGGAAGTAATGTACCTGTAGAAGATGCGCTTACATTTTATTCAACCACCAGTGATTCATTGTTGATAGTATTGAGCGGGCACAAAAGTTCAGGCTCTTTTATTATGCCAACCGGGGATGCGTATAAAAATTTTGTGCGGGAAACCATCCTGTATTACAAAAGAAAATTTCCAAAGATCAAATATATACAGTGTAGTAATGAACCGGATTTTGGTATGGAAACTATGACGACCTATTATCCTGTTTACCAGAGTTATTACAAAGGGTTGAATGAAGCAAATGAAATACTTAGATTGGAAAATCAGGCGTTGGGTCGCACTTACGATCGTATCTTATTAAGCAATGGTGGCTTTACAAGCAATGTGCCCGGTATGTTGAGTTATGCTAAAACGTTTTTTACTTCTTATGCGGCTGATACTGATCCAAATAAAAAGCTCGATTTTTTTGCTTTTCATAGTTATGGTGAATCTAACCGGCCAATTGAATTATTAACTGCACGCAGCAGGATTGATAGTGCTATGCTGTCGCATAGCTTACCTGTTATTCCTGTTATTCTGTCAGAATATGGTATGGTTGGCGGGTCGTCTTTGCCAAGTGGCTTAACATTGGAACAAACTGTAACTATGCAGCCTGCGGGACAATTAACCAAAGCTTTTTATCTGTACGAAGGAGGAATTGACAGGGTGATGAACTGGCTGATACATCACGCAAGCATTGAGTATAAATCTGAATTGCTGGACGTACAGAATGGCTATGCCTCACCTTATGGTAATGCTTTATTGTTATCAAAAAAATTTTCAGATCTTAAAAACAGGGTGAAAGCAGAATCAAAAGGTATAAACAGTGTAGGTCTCGGAACACATGTACTTGCTTCTAAAGGAGATAGTAAAGATATTGCAGTGTTGGTATGGAACTATAACTGGACCACAACGCTGGCAGATAAAACAATTACGGTACTTATTAAGAATATCCCGAAGGGCCATTTCGGAGACAAAAAAATAAAGAGCAGTATGTATGTAATAGATTCCCGTAACAATAATTTTTATATCAACCCTTCACAGACTTCGCTGGCAGTTACTTCCGGGCAGGTATATGATTACAAGTCATTCTTAAAGATCCCGGTTTTATTAGAAAGAAGCTCTGTTGTATTAATGATGCTTACTCCTGAATAGTAAACATAACGGGAATGATAAGAAAACAACAATATCAAAATATAAATGAGGTGTTACAACAATTACCTGCTAAGGTTCTACATACAGCGGTCGTGTCACATTACAATTCGGAATCAGCAGAAAAAAAGGGAAAGCGATTTGCCAAAAAAATGAAGCGATTGCAGAAGCAGTTAAAAAATGCTAATTATCACATAATTTAATATAATAAGAATGAAAAAACTATTTCACACTACCGCTGTTATGGTCATTTTTTTGTTTTTCTTAAGTTGTGCTACTACAAAAAAACAAAGTACATCAAATACTGATATTTCTGCGAAATGGATCGATAAGAATTTGCAGGATGCTGCAACCCAGTATAAGTACTTTATAACAAAAATCCCCGAAGGAGTAATGCCTCGATCGTTTACAAAAGATACATTAAGAACATGTCCTTCAGAAAATTGGACAGCTGGTTTTTATCCCGGTACCTTGCTCTACCTCTATGAAAATACAAAGGACGAAGTTTTATTTACCGAAACATTGAAGAAGATAAAACTGATGGAAAAAGAACAGTACAATAAAGGCACACACGATCTTGGTTTTATGATGTATTGCAGCTATGGTAATCTTAATCGTATTACTCCCAATGAAGAATATAAAAAAATACTTATTAATTCTGCCCGGTCTCTTGCTACAAGATTTAATCCTGCCGTAGGATGCATCCGTTCCTGGGGCCGGTCTAATGATACCTCAATGTTCAGAGTAATTATAGATAATATGATGAATCTTGAATTATTGTTTTGGGCAGCAAAGGAAACCGGAGATAGGTTGTTGTACGATATTTCCGTTACACATGCAAACACCACCATGAAGAATCATTTCAGGCAGGATAATAGTTCTTATCATGTAGTGGTTTATAATCCGCAAACAGGCAACGTTATGAAAAAGGAAACAGCACAAGGAGCTGCTAATGAATCTGCATGGGCACGTGGACAATTATGGGGATTATATGGCTATACATTGATGTACCGTGAAACAAAAGATAAAAAATATTTAGATCAGGCACAACGCATAGCTGCTTTTATTTTAAATAATCCAAATCTGCCTGCGGATAAAATTCCTTATTGGGATTTTAATGCCCCCGGCATTCCTAATACGTTCAGGGATGCTTCATCTGCAGCTATCATGGCTTCTGCATTAATAGAACTTGCCGGATATAGCAACCCAACACTGGCAAAAAATTATATGAGCACTGTTGAAATTATTTTGCGCACACTATCTTCTCCGGAATATAAAGCTGCGATTAAAGAAAATGGAGGATTCATACTCAAACATAGTGTGGCTCATCTGCCAAGAAATACTGAAGTGGATTCACCATTGCCATATGCTGATTATTATTATGTAGAAGCAATGATGAGATATAAAAAATATTTTAGGTTATAGAAATGAATATCAATTCTACAATATTATGGGTCTTTATTGCAGGATTATTGTTCACTTCGGAATATGCAATGGCTGATACATATTATATTAACAGCAGATGGGGAAATGATGCAAACACCGGAAAAACAAAGGATAATGCATGGAAGAGTTGTATTAATCTTGAAAAAAATAAATTTTTACCCGGCGACAGTATTTTGTTTGCAAATGGTTCTAAGTACAACGGAGGTTTTGTGTTCAACAGTTCGGGTACGAAAGAAAAGCCCATCGTGTTTTCAAATTATAGTGTAGGTGCAGATATTATTATTTCCACGCCAAGGGAAATACTCAGCCCTGTATTTGTAAAGTATGGTGCAGGGGCACAGCCGGCATTTACAAATCCTGATTGGAATATCCTTAATGGAAACATCTTTCAAATACACGGAAGTTATATAATCATCGATGGATTATATTTTCATGATAATACCAATCCGCCAGGTTCTGATCGCAAAAATAAAAATGTTCAAAAGCTGGGGGCAATTTATTTCGCATTAGGTACGCATAATAATATAGTTCGCAATTGTGAATTTTTTCATACTCCTGTGGCTATTAAAATAAAAGGTTCATATAACCTTATTACGCATAATTATTTTCACAATGCACCCGATTCAATGGCGCATAGCTGGGGGCCTATTGCAATAATGATTGTAAAGCCGCATAATGAAATTTCTCATAACAGGTTTATGAATTATGGATCCTATGGAGGTCCGTATGGTTCCGATGGAGGAGTGATTGAACTGGATGGTGTTGATAATGATTTTGAAGGAAAAGATATAAATATTCATCACAACACTTCTATAAATAATCATGGATTTTTAGAATTAGCCGGAAGGAATGTGGATAGCATAACGGTGGCTTATAATTTAAGTGACGACAGGAACCAGTTTATCGGTGGCGGATCAATGAAGAATGTTCATGTGTTTAATAATACAGTGATAAGAACCCGTGAACCAAATGTAGATCGCTACATCTTCTGGACCTTCAACCGTGATTCTACTTTTTTAGTTGTTAGAAATAACATTTTTGTTTTCGCCAAAGACATAAAAGTTTTTGGTCCTTATATAAAACCTGTAGGTCATAAACGCACAAGAGTTGGCGAGCAGGTGCATGATCATAATCTATATTTTTCACCCGGCAATCCTGATCCCCTTGGAATACCACCCGGTAAAGGAGATATTATTGCCGATCCTCTTTTCGCAGATTTAAAAAACAGGAATTTCAGATTGCGGGAAAATAGCCCGGCTATCAATGCTGCTGTTAAAACAAAATATAAAAATGATTTGGATGGTTATCCTGTACCAAAAACAAGGTTACCGGATATTGGCGCATATGAATTTTAAACGTATCATTTCAAAAAAGAAATTTTGTACTGATGAAAATAAAAAATCTAATTATAATTTTTTTAGTATTGATTAATACAGTTTCTTTTTCGCAGGAAAAAAATATTGCTTTACAAAAACCTGTAGTTACTACATCCGAAGCGGTAGGATTTCCTCCATCTAAAATTACAGACGGTAATATATCCAGAACATCCAAATGGGAGGCAGCAAATGGTAAAGCTCCGCATATTATAGAAATCGACCTTAAAAAATATTATACCATTAGTGAAATAAAGGTCCATAGTGGTATTATGGATGCTGAAAAGGGAAGCGATGAAACAAGCCAGGCTGCAGGATTCTGGTCAATGAAAAATTTTAAAATGCAGTACTGGGATGATGCCAATTGGAGTGATTTTCCCAAAAGCGAAATACATGAAAACAGGCTTACTACAGTTGTATTTACTTACAAACCTGCAGTAACAACATTTAAAATGCGTTTGGTTTGTGATGATGGTGAACCTATCAGCATTATGGAGATTGAAGCATTGGGGAAAGAAGCATTAAATATGCCGGCTCCTCCAACTATAATATCCACTATCAAATCACCCGTCCGACCTCATCATCCGGGCGGGCAACAATCTGCAGAGCAGGCACAACAAGCCGTAATTGCAGTTGGCAATAAAACAGTTGGTAAAACAATGAAATATGTTGGTTATAACCAGGGTTATTATTTCCCGGGTAGTAATATTTCAGCCTGGTTAGAATATTCTAACGTTAACAGCTTAAGGGTATGGACAAGCCTGAATTCTTTTGTGCCGCAGACGGCTGTACAGATTGATAAAAATATTTCTTCAATAGATGAATTTGATAAAAGAAAAAATGAATTAAGACAAAGCCCTGAGAATAATAAATATATCAAATGGAGTATTTTGCTGCCTCTTTACGATAAGCCTGATTCTTCATCTACCAATGCAATGGTTTTTAATTATGCACTTTCGGAATTAAAACGATTAAGCATAGATGTTATTTTGCAAACAGGCAGTACAGATTTTGAAAATACCTGGGAAAATAAATGGAAGCAATGGCAGCGTCATTACGCATTGGCTTATTATGCTGCTAAAAAAGGTGATGTGGCAATGTTTGCCATGCAGAATGAACCCAATCACCGCAACTCCGGGCCTATGAAACTGGACCAATGGATAATGGGCATGCAGATTGTTTCGGATGCAATTCATTGCGCTGTTGCAGATGTAAATAAAAAGTATGGTAAAAATCTCACTCCAAAATTCGTTGGCCCGGTCACGGCAGGCAATAATCCCGAATGGTGGGCAGCTGTAGCCAAAAATATTCGCACAGATTATCATGGTAAAACAGTGGATAAAGATTTGCTTGAAATATTTTCGACCCATTCATATAATTCACCTGCGGTGGGGTATGAATCCCGGATTAAAAACATCCGTGAGATCATTCAGGAAAATCATCCTGCCAAACAACCCGTACCTATTGTTTATACAGAAATTGGCCGGTGGATGAACGCTTATCTGATAGATAAAGAAGAAACAATGGATTCACCTTCATTGTTCACTGAATGGGCAGGCATCTATTCAAATAATATGAAGAACGGAGGCTATGGAATGTGGGCATTTAAATTTGCCAATACCGCTAGTGGCGCATATCCGAGAGGTATAAAATCAGGTCATCATTTTATATGGCAGGGTAAACGGATAGTTGAAGATGCTTATAAAAATCTTGCATTAGCAAAAACTGTTACAACAAGTAGTGCAAAGAGCGCCTCTACATTAATTACTGATGGAAATAAATCGGATGCTTCTGCATGGGTAGCTGATTCTGCAGTAAATGAAAAATGGATTGAAATTGATCTTGGTAAAACATATGAGTTAGGTAGTGCAGTCATATACACGGGTTCTGCATCCGGAGTTTATACTGCGCCTGATCGTGTAAAAAACTTTAGGCTCCAATATTTTTCAGAAAATATATGGAAAGACATTCCCGGTTCTGAAGAAAAAGAAAATAAATATGCGCAGGTATTTCAAATTTTTAAACAAGCTGTATCAACAAACAAAATACGTTTTATAAGCTCTGATAAAGGTAGTTTGAAAGTAAGAGAGATAAAATTATTTGCAAAAAAGGGTGGACCATCTAATCAATCCAATTATAATGTATCCGGCATTCAGCGAACAGGACAAGTTGTTCGTTTGTTTGCAAAAGGATTTAAAGATGAGCGGCCATTATTAGAAACAAAAGCTTCGTTAGAGGATAATGGTTTGGATAGTTATACTTCTTATGATGAGAAGTCTGGAAACTATTATATGTGGCTGGTGCAACGGGGTTTGTTTGATTATAAATTGAAGGTTGATCTTAAAGATCTTGATATTGCAGCAGGAACAACTATTACAGCTGAAACAGTAAACCCATCTTATTATGGCGAAGTAACCGGCATCATCAATTTTTCTGCGGATAAAAGTTTTGATTTTATTTTACCTGCACAAAGTGTTGTTTTATTGACTATACCAAAATATACATTAACAAAGACCCACCTGGCAGCTGCTGAAACTGCAACTGCTGTAGCAGGAAAAAAAGCTTCAACAATCAATACAGAAAAAGATTTAAGTGTTCAGCTAAATGCAGCAGAGCCGGAGAAGAATAATGTTTCTTATATATGGTTTGATATGACCCGTGTATTTTTAAATAGAACCAAACGAATTTTATTAAAAGTTAATGGATACACCGATAAAACCAATGCTCCATATCGTCTGCATGTATACGGCATTCCTTACATTCAGTGGGATCAAAAAAAACTTACATGGAATAATGCACCGCTGCTGGATAAGAAGGAAGCATTGATAAAAGAAGTAGGACAAAAAGCATTTGTTGCAGGTGAAATAGCATTTTCCAATCAACCCAAAGATCATTGGCTGGATGTAACAGACCTGGTAAAAAAACACCAGGGTAAAGTATTTACGTTTGTATTCGTTCGTGAAACAAGACAGATGGGTGATGATGAAGATAAAGGGAAAAAGGTTATGATAAATACTACCGAAAGTAATAAAAAACCAGAACTTATTTATTGGAACAGTAACTAAAATGTACAAAACTAAAATATCAATCAAAGTTATTACTGCTGCTAAAGGATCAGTAATATTTACTATAATTCTACTGTTCCTTTCCATGTTATTACCAACGAGCCTGGTAGCTACAGGTAAAATAATACTTACAGAAAGTGGTAAAGCTAAATTGATAATATCTGTTCCTGTTAACCCCACGATTGCACAGCAATTCGCTGCCTCTGAGCTTGCAAAATATTTGCATAAAATATCAGGGGCCATCTTTCAGATTAAAGCATTTGAAAAAATACCTGCGATATTACTTGAAGTAAAAAAAGGCAAACCGGAAGAAGCATACTCTATTTCCATAAAGAATAACAACATAATTCTTTCAGGAAATTCTGATCGTGCTGTTTTATATGCAGTGTATCATTTCTTAGAACGTATTGGATGTGTTTGGCTGGCGCCCGATTTTTCCATGTATAACGGCAGGAATGAAATAGTACCTTCAAATCCTGATCTTGCTTTTACATTGAATGCTCCTGTAAATTTCCAGCCTGTATTTGCATACAGAAAAATTGATGTTGACGGTGGACGTACTCATAATGCAGAGAACCTGAAAAAGATGGTTGACTGGATGATGAAAGCCAGGTATAACGTTTTAAGAGTACCGGTAAATTTAAACGGAAATGATCGTGTTCGATGGGATAAGTGGCGTGATATTGTGTTGCCGGAACTAAAGAAGAGAAATATGATATTGGAAGTTGGAGGTCACGGTTATCAGAATTTTATAAATGCTAAAATGGAGAATGGTACTCTCTTTAAGACCCATCCGGAATGGTTTGGGAAAGACAGTACCTGTAAACCTTCACCGTCTGAACGATTGGTGTTTAATACTGCTAACATAGAGGCAGTTGATTACGTAATTAAAAATATCATTCAATATATTAAACTACACCCTGAGATAAAAATATTCGGGTTGTGGCCCTCAGATGTGGGGAGATGGCAGGATTGTAAGGACATGGAGAAATATGGTAGCCCACAGGACAGGCAAGCTGCCATTGCAAATAAAGTTGAAAAGGAAATACATAGAATTCGTCCCGATATTATCCTTGAAATAATTGCCTACTCATTTACCTTATCAGTACCCCTCAAAGTTCCGTTAAGTAAAACAATACAGGTGGATTTTTGTCCTATCAATCAAAGTTTCGAAAAACAGATATATGATACAAGCTCAGTGAGAAATAACGGGTACGCTGAAGAATTAAAAAAATGGCGAACTAATTTTTCCGGAAATGTTGGTTTGTATTCTTATTACCGCAAATATGCCTGGAGATCCGCCCCTGTTGTGATCCCACATTATATTCAAAATGATATACAATGGTATGCTAAGCTTCCTTTGCAGGGGATATCAACTTATGCAGAGCCCGGAGATTGGTTTACGTATGAACTCAATCATTTTACACTTGGACATGTATCATGGAATCCAAAAATTAATGTAGATTCCCTAAGTAAACTTTATTTTGATGGTCGCTATGAAACAAACAGTAAATATGCGGAGGAAGCTTACAACGCATTGGAACAAATTACCCCTTTATACGGGAGCCTTCCTTTCACCTCAAGGAAATCAAGAAAAGAAATTGAAGCAGCAAAAAAGAAAACAGAATTACATATTTCAATTATTCAATCAGCATTAAAAAAGGAGAATGATAATAATTTATCAGGCAATTTAGGCAGGCTATTACTCATGCTAAAATACCTGGAAAAAGATTTGAGTATCCAAAGTTCATTATCCACCAACGCATCCGGAGAAAAAGTATTAAACCAAATTAAAAGCTTGCTTGATTTTTTACAGACAAACATTGATGAGGGAGTTTTTATACTAACAGGAGATAATGACCTTGCAAGATTTACGAAGAAATATGGACTTACCAATCAAAGCCTGTTAGATTGATCCTAAAATGATCGAAGATGATTAAGAATAATATGTGCAGAATCAGTTTTTACATTTTAATTATGTTGATAGGCGCGGTGCATATAACAGCAAACGTCTTTGCCAATGTAAAGTTGCCTGCCATCTTCAGCGATAAAATGGTATTGCAGCAACAATCAAAAGTTGCTGTTTGGGGATGGGCAGATCCGGGAGAACGAATAATAATTATAGGAAATTGGTCCGCTAAATCTGTTTCAGTTACAGTTGACGCATCCGGTAACTGGAAAGGCTGGTTGCAAACGCCAAAAGCAGGAGGACCTTACAAAGTAAAAATAACGGGTAACAATAGTGTAGAATTAAATGATGTTTTAATAGGAGAGGTATGGGTTTGCTCAGGTCAGTCTAATATGGTTATATCGTTAATATCAAGCTATAAAGGCAACGAAGAAATAGCAATAGCGGATTATCCAATGATCCGTTATTTTAGTGTAAAGAGGCAATACGGTTCACAGGAATCTAACGATAGCCCCGGTTCCCTTTGGAAGAAAGCATCACCTCAAAATTCCGGCTCATTTTCAGCAGTAGCATATTACTTTGCAAAAAAAATCCATAAATACTTGAATGTGCCAGTAGGGATTGTGTATGCTGCATGGGGTGGTACACCTGCCGAAGCATGGACTCCAAAAGATGTTTTACTTTCAAATAATTCACTTTCGGTTTACATAGATCGTTGGAAAAAGATACATGAAAATGTGGGCAAAGATTCTGTAGAATATCACATTGCTTTAAGAAGATGGGAGAAAAACAAAATATCCCCCGATAGCACCAAAATAAAAAAACCGTCTGAGCCGCAAACCCTGATCTATTATAAACGGCCATGGCGTGAACCAGGTGTGCTTTTTAATGGTATGATCATTCCTGTTATTCCTTATGGCATAAAAGGTTTTTTATGGTACCAGGGAGAATCCAATATTGGGTATGCCAATGAGTATTATCATTTATCCGGCGCCATGATAAATAGCTGGCGAAGCAAATGGAATTCACTTAACTTGCCATTTTATTTTGTACAACTTCCTGCTTTTGGTTATAACAACCTTGATGCTGCAGCAAGATTAAGAGAATCACAATACCAAGTGACGGAAAAGATACCCAATACAGGAATGGCAGTTACCCTCGATGTTGGTAATATGAAAGACATTCATCCTACCCGTAAAAAGGAAGTGGGTGAAAGGCTGGCTTTAATTGCATTGGCTAAGAACTACGGAGCTAAAAAAATTATTTATAAAGGGCCTGAATATAAAAAAGTTTATACTGAAAAAGGAAAAGTTATAATAGAATTTGATACTTATGACTCCGCATTAAAAATGCACGGCGATACTTTGAAAGGATTTGAAATTGGATATACTTTACCTAATAGTGATAGCATGATTTATGTACATGCAGATGCAAAAATAGAGAGCAATAAAGTAATTGTTTGGAATTATAAAGTGAAGCAACCGCTTGAGGTTAGGTATGCCTGGTTATTGATAGGAGAAGCCAACTTATTTAATAAAGAAGGGCTACCTGCCTTTCCCTTTAGAAAAAAGCTAGATCAAAAATGAGATAAAAAAAATTGCCCGCAGTATAAGCAGGCATTTTTCATTTTTATAAATAATTATGTTATCCAAATAAGCCACCTTTCTTAAAGCTTCTTATTGCTTCCCCGATTTTAAATCCGTTATTATAAATTTCTATTTTATAATTTCCGGGTATAAAGCTTTGGGCTTTTGCCAGTTCAATCTGCACTTTTTTTCGCTCACCCTGTGTATAATCAACATCTACTTTTTTAGTAGCAGATTTTTCCTGTCCATCTCTTGTTACAAATTTTGCAGCACCACCATCAGGTAAAATTATTGCCGAGCCATCCGGTGCAATTATATTAACATAAATTTCTTTAATCCCGCTTTGTGTTATCCTGTTCTCATCAATATCAAAGGATATTTTTAGTTTATCAACCTGTTTTGCTGTGGTAGTTTCTTTTTCCTTACCATTGTTTCTCTCCTTTACACCGGTAACGGTAAAGTTAGAAGCATGTAAAGTAGAACCTATATCAATTACATTTTCTTTTTCTTTAATAACCGTTTTGGCTGAATCAAAATGCCTTCTTACTACATCTCTTTCTACAGTAATAACACGGTTATCTTCTGCAAGTTGTATGTTTTCACCTTTTAGTTTTTCAATCTCTGCAGTATATGTCTCTATACTCGCTTTTAATTGTCTTATCAATCCTCGTGCCTGTGCAAGCTGAGATGATGTTGCATTCTTATCACTTATAATTTTTTGAATTCTTGTTTTTAATTCCTGTATCTCCTTATCTTTTGATTTTAATAAATTTTCCGCATTTGCATTTGTGCTTTTTAGCATATCAATGCTCATCACGGCATCATTTAGTTCCCGCTGCAGATCATTTTTTGATAAATCGATTGAACTTAACTGCATCGATAATTGTTGCTTGTTTTCGCTGGATTTGGATTTATCCCAGACTAAATATCCAATTGTACCTAATAAAGCTGCAATTAATACACCTAATAAAATTCCATTACGGTTGAAATTTTTATAATTGTATTTGAAAGAACCCTTCTTAGGTGCAGGATTTTTTCCGGACAGGTTACTAGTTGGAAAATTTTCAAAGCTCATATAGAATAATTTGAGGTTTAAGAAAGGGGTTTTAAGCGGATGTAGAGATTAATGTTTTCCAGAATCATGCCAGCCAGTGATTATTATGTGGTATTAGAAATTTTTAGGATTTCTTTTGGAGTATCTCCTATCCGGTTAGGGTGAAATTCCAAGTGCTGAAACCTAAAATTTTTTAGGAAAATAGCATGCAATTTGATACTTCTTAAGTAATTCAAGCTCATCTAAATGAACATCAGGTTATCTACCCTGTTTCTTTTGCTATTTATTATCCTTTCTTCCTGGCAGGACCCATATAAACAAGGTAGGGAAGCTTTGGTTAAAAACTATATTGAAAAAAGAGGTGTAAAAGATAATGCAGTACTCAATGCTATGCGGAATGTAAAAAGACATTTGTTTGTTCCCCAAAATCAAATGGCAAATGCTTATAACGACCGGCCAATGCCTATTGGATATGGGCAAACTATTTCTCAGCCTTATATTGTTGCTTACATGACCGAAATTATTAAGCCAAAACCGGATTTTAAAGTACTTGAAATAGGGACAGGCTCTGGTTACCAGGCAGCCGTGCTTGCTGAAATTGTAAAAGAAGTTTATACCATTGAAATAGTTCCTGAACTTGGAAATACAGCGGCACCACGCCTGCAAAAGCTTGGGTATAAAAATGTAAATGTAAAAATAAGTGACGGATATCATGGGTGGAAAGAACATGCGCCTTATGATGCAATTATTGTTACGGCTGCTGCTGAGTTTGTTCCACCCCCATTAATTCAGCAATTAAAAGACGGAGGCAAAATAGTGATACCGGTTGGCTCTCCTTTTATGACCCAAACGCTAATGCTTATTGAAAAAAAAGGAAAAAAAATTACTACAAAAAGTTTGATGCCGGTAGTGTTTGTTCCGTTTACCCGAAAGGGGTGATTCCTTTATTAGTTCTTACCATTATTCAAGGTTTCGTAAAATGAACAAACAAAAGCTCCTTTTTTCCATTGCCTTACTCTCAGCGGCAATAATTGCTTTCCAGCTTGCTCTCATGCAGATTCTTTCTATTGTTCAGTGGTATCATTTTGCATATATGGTTATTTCTGTTGCACTGCTGGGGTTTGGCGCTGCAGGAACCGTTCTTGCAATTTTCAAAAAAACCCTTATAAACCGTATAGATATTCTTCTTCCTTTATTAATGATCAGTACAGGCATTATCATAGCATTAGTCACTGATGTATCTCAAATGTCTTTTATTCGTTTCGATTCTTATTTATTATTTGCAGAATACAGCCATACTGGGAAATTGCTGCTTACTTACCTGTTGTTTTTTCTACCATTTTTTCTTGGCGCTTTGGCAATCGGGTTGATATTTGTGAAATATGTGGATAATATAGGGAAGATTTATTTTGCCAATTTATTTGGCTCTGGTGCAGGTGGAATGATTGCATTATGCCTTATCTGGCTCTTTTTCCCAAAGCAATTACCGGCATTTATTGCTATTTTACCTGTAATTGCAGGAGTTTTATTACTTCCGGTAACTAAAAGATTTTTTTTTATTGGTTTCACAATCCTTGCTGCATCGGTTATTGTATGGAAATGTTTTAATCCTCCCCAGCTTATTTTATCAGAATATAAAGACATTAGTAAAACATTGCTTCTTCCGGAGGCAAAAATTACATCGGAAAAAACAAGTCCCTACGGTGTTATTCAAACCGTGTCTTCACCCGTTTTGCGATATGCGCCTGGTATGAGCCTTACTGCCCAAACTACTGCACAAATAAAAATGGCTGCATTTATAAACGGCGAATGGTTTGGCGCCGTTACTGAGTGGAAAAGAACTGATACTTCACTAATTCTTGATTATACAACTGCTGCCCTGCCATACATTATGGCAAATAGAAATAAAGTATTGGTGCTTAGGTCGGGCACTGGTATTGATGTGGCGCATGCGATTAGCAGGGGTGTGAAATATATTACAGCTGTTGAGCCTAATTCAATTATTATATCCACTTTACGAGATGAATTTTCCCGGGAAACAGATTCATTATTTTTTCATCCCGGCGTTTCAATACATACTATTGAGCCGCGTACGTTTTTAATGATGGACACATCCCATTACGACCTGATTACGCTTCCCATGGTAGGTACATTTGGCGGCTCATCAGGCTTATATGCATTGCAAGAGCAGTTCTATCTAACAAAGGAGGGCTTTCATGAAATGTGGAGAAAATTAAATGCTGGTGGAGTTATCAGTATTACATCATGGATGGATTATCCGGTACGCAATCCATTAAAAATTCTTGCTACAATAGCTGAAGTGCTTAAAGAATCAGGCTTACAAAATCCGAAAGAACATATTGCCGCAATAAGAAGCTGGGGTACTATTACTTTTGTAATGACAAGATCGCCGCTTCAACAGGCTGAAATTATAAACATCCGAAATTTTAGTGAAGAGATGATGTTTGATCCTGTTATTCTTCCGAAGCTGGATAGTGGCGAACGAACTCGGAACAATCAATTTCAGGATGAAAGATTTTTCGATTATGTTGATCAAATACTTTCATCGGAAAGCAGCCGTTTTTATGAGGATTATGATTTTAATATAAAGCCGGCTACTGATAATAAACCATATTTTTCCCAATATATAAAATGGGGAAATCTTGAAAGATTGGGTGAATTTTTTGGTAATCGTTCGCTTCCGTTTTTTGAAATAGGTTATCTGCTGGTTATCATAACACTTATCCAGATATCACTGATCTCTTTTATTTTAATTATTCTCCCCCTGTTTAAAATTGGATGGAAAGGGAAAAGCAAGACAGGCATTATTCTATATTTTAGCGGAATTGGATTGGGTTATATGTTTGTTGAAATGGTTTTTATTCAGCGCTTCATCTTATACTTTGGCAACCCTGTTTATTCCGCATCAGCAGTTATAACTTCCTTGTTAATTTTCTCAGGAATCGGCAGTTATCATTCTAAGTATTTTTCATTTAACAGAAAAAGACTGATAATATTATTTTCATTTATTATTTCAATGCTTATTGCTTACTCAATTATATTAACACCTATCCTGCAAAATACAATTCACTTAAATCTTTTCTTAAAACTATTTATTGTTTTTCTGTTGACAGCGCCTTTGGCATTTTGTATGGGCATTCCTTTTCCTGCAGGATTAACTCAGGTATCAAAAACAAATACCGGCGCAGTACCATGGGCTTGGGGAATTAATGGCTGCATATCTGTTATTAGCACAGCGCTGGCTACTATTATTGCTGTAGAAATGGGCTTTACATGGGTAATGCTGTTTGCGGCATTGGCTTATTGCCTGCCAATGTTAGTGCAATGGAAACCTAGGTAGAAACGTCGTATATTTTCAATCCCAGTAATCAAATACTAATTTTACATAAAAATTGCTGATCTTATCAATAATTCAACTAATGCGTCGTTTATATCTCATATTTAATGATTTCTTTGAAACCCAGCTTTAAAAATTCCATCATAATTTTTCTCTTGCTTCCTATGCATTCCTTTGCACAGGATATTACAGGATTGTGGAAAGGGTATTTAAAAATAGACACTACCAGTTTGCCTTATGAACTTGTTATTAGTAAAAGTGGGGAAGACCTAACCGGTTATTCCATCACCGTTTTTATGATAGATAATGTAGAAAATATCGGAGTGAAATCCATTGTATTAAAAAACAAAAATGGAAATATTTTTGTTGAAGACAAGGATCTTGTTTTTAATAATTATACTACACCACCAAAACGTGTTAAGCAATATAACTATCTCGTTTTGGAAAAAGCTGATTCCATAATGACATTATCTGGCACATTCCGTACAAGATCATGGGAAACAAGGTCTTACTCAGGAACCGTTCATTTACAAAAAAAAAATAATGATGAACCCTCGAAATTGATTTCTAAACTGGAAGAAATAGATCTAATGAATACGCTTTCTTTTATGAAGCCAAACACAAAAACAAACCAACAGGTAGCCATTGCTGAAGTAAAAACTATTCCTGCAAAAGAAAAGGGAAAAGAAATTGTATCTGCACCTGTTAAAAAGGAATCCAAAACTATCATTCAAAAGCCGAAAGAAGAAGATATGATAGTAAAAAACCAGCCTGTTTCTCAAACTAAGCTAAAGGATGCAGTTAGTTCTGGTACATTAATAAAAAAACCACAGCCATCACCTATAAAAGAAAAGACGGTAGCAATATCTAAGCCTGCAGCTGATAAAAAGGTAAAGCTTTCAACCCCACAACAAAAAACTATTGCATCAGTTCCCGTTAAAAAACAAATACCTGAAAACATTTCAATAGCAGTTCCTGAACTGTCAAAAAGAAAAATAGAAACAATCCGAACTGTATCTGTTACATCAGACAGCCTTTTACTTAGTTTATTTGATAATGGTGAAATTGATGGCGATACCGTAAGTATTTTATTAAATGGAAAAGTAATTCTATCAAAACAGGGGCTGAGCGCCAATGCTATAAAGAAGACAATTTATTTTACGCCAGATCTTGGCGACTCATTGCAGGTAATTATGTATGCTGAAAATTTAGGAAAAATTCCGCCCAATACGGGGGTGCTTATTTTACAGGACGGCGATGACCGGTATGAAATAAGATTTGCAGGGGATCTTCAAAAAAATTCAGCGATTATTTTAAAACGAAAACAATAAACTAACCCTGAATTTCAGTAATGTTTATAAAAGAAAAACTGCGGCAATAACCTGAGAAATAAATCCCCCCAATAATCCCAGGTAAATATCTTTTTCAGTATGATCACTTACGATAAGCCGTGAAGTACAAACCAGCCCTGTAATAAAAATAGCAATCATTAAAGGAACAGTAAAGGGTGGGGAAGCACTCGTGTTTAAAACCACTATCATTAAGCCCAGCATTCCTCCACAGCCAATTGCATGCATGCTTATTTTAAAATAAATATTTGCAATTAAGGCGAAAGATGATGCAAGAAAAACACCAAAAGTAAATGCAGTAAGTATTTGTGGTACTTCAGCCTGATTGCGGAAGACTAAATACATCCAGAAAAAAAATACCCCCGCTGCCATGTAAGGGACTATCCTGTCTTTTTGCCTTGTTAAAAAAACAGATTCAATAAATCCAAGCCCTTTTAATAATAATACAGTTAATGCGGGGAAGAAAACCATATTTAATGCAACTCTAAGCATAACCCAGGTTCTTGCTTTTTCACCGTAGCCTGCAAAATAACTGTGATTAATAAATACTAAATACCATGTAACATATAAAGGAATGAATAAAGGATGAAAAAGATAAGAAATGACTTTCGCAAAAAAACGTACCGGCGCAGGATGTTTAACAGTATGCTGTAATGTATATTCCGGAGTATATATATTATCCATAAGCAAAACCTATGTTTACAATTCTTTTCGTAATCGTGCTACCGGAATATTAAGTTGTTCACGGTATTTTGCAACCGTACGGCGTGCAATGTTATACCCTTTTTCCTGAAGGAGATCGGTTAATTTTTCATCACTTAAAGGATGTTGTTTACTTTCTGCCTCAATAAGATTGCTTAGTATTTTCTTAACTTCCCTGGTACTTACTTCTTCTCCGCTATCCATTACAAGGCTTTCACTAAAGAAAAATTTGAGACGATAAGTTCCGAATTCTGTTTGTACAAATTTACTGTTGGCAACGCGGCTTACAGTCGATATATCAAGACCCGTTCTTTCTGCGATATCTTTTAATATCATAGGGCGCATTTCTGTTTCATCACCCGTTAAAAAAAATTCTTTCTGGTATTCCATAATAGTTTGCATAGTGCTGAGCAAAGTATGCTGCCTTTGCTTTATTGCATCAATGAACCATTTTGCAGAATCAATTTTTTGTTTGATAAAAAGCACTGCTTCTTTTTGACGTTTATCTTTTTTTGCACCCCTGTCATATTCTTTCAGCATATCCCTGTAGCCTTCGCTTATACGCAGGTCAGGTGCATTTTTAGAATTAAGTGAAAGCTCTAATTTTCCATTATTATTTACAACAAAAAAATCAGGTATCACATAATTTTCCATCCTGTTGCTATCACCAACATGCCCTCCCGGCTTTGGATTCAACCTTATTATCTGGTTAATAACATCTTTTATCTGCTCATCAGTTAAGTTTAAGCCCCGCTGAATTTTTTCGTAATGTTTTTTTGTAAACTCTTCAAAATATTTATCCAGCACTTTAATTGCTGTTTCAACTGATTTTCCATCTCCCGATTTTCTTTCAAGCTGGAGTAAAAGACATTCCCTAAGGTCTCTTGCAGCAACTCCTGGCGGATCAAACTGTTGAATTCTTTGTATAAGCTCTGCAATTTCCTTTTCCGTTGCATCTATATTTTGCCGGAAAGCAAGATCATCTGCAATAGCAGATAGCTCTCTTCTTAAGTATCCATCATCATCAATACTCCCCACTATCTGCTCAGCAATTTTCTGCTGTCGTTCATCCAGGTCAAGCATACTTAACTGGCTTATTAGTATCTCATGAAATGATGTTTCAACCTTATGCGGAATGGTTTTAGTTTCTTCCTGGTCTGGATAATTTTCATCCCGCAATTTATAATCGCCTACATCATCATCCCCGTCATTTACATATTCACTTATATCTATGTTTCCATAATCATCTTCGCTGCCATCCTTATCAAAATCATCCTCAGGGGTTTCAAGCTCTTCTTTTGTTTCTTCAAAGTTATCATCCTGCCCGTCTTCCCCGGTTTCGAGTGCAGGATTTTCTTCAAGTTCTTCTTTTATCCGTTCTTCCAAATGTGCTGTAGGAACCTGTAGCAGCTTCATCAGCTGAATTTGCTGAGGAGATAATTTTTGAAGTAACTTCTGTTGAAGGTGTTGGCTTAACGACATCTTTAATTTTAAAACTAACCTTAGTAAGAAACCGTAAATTTACATACATAAATCTATCACATGTTATTTTGGAATAAAATTTGTGGCTTGACGACAATTTTTTTTCTATGTGTCCAATTTTCAAGCGCCCAAGCAGCTCAAATAATACTACCTGGAACACATTTACCGGCAAATCCCTTAACTAAGTCTTCACTTGAACAGGTTAAAAGATCAAATTATAAAGAATTGGCAATTCCATCACGGCCGTTAGCTATAATTCCGAAAAAATATTATACAATGCATTTTGGCATTATGTGTAAAAAGGAAGTAGCTATCGAAAAAGCAACTAAAATACCCTTCAGGTTTAGATTAGGGTCGTTGCAGCATTGTAATTTACTGGAAGGTAAGAGATAAATTTTTATACTGAAGCATATTTATCCTCCAATACCTTTTTTATTACCCTAATAATTTTTTCTCCTTTTTCCATAATTTGATCCTGGGTCCATGTAAGGCTTATTGCGGTAGAAATGCAGCGGCCCATAATTGCATCGCTGAGATGAAAAGGGTCAATGGAATATTTTTTTAACTGTTGCTGTAATTGTTCGCTTTGATTATTTAAAAAGCCATTATTTTTCAGATGATCCCATTTGCGGATATAATGCCAGTTATTATCAAACCAATAAAAATTTCCGGCTAATATATTTTGAATTCTCATTTCAGCAACTACATCAGCTGTGATATCCGCATCCGGTAAAAACCATGTAAGAAATGTGCAGCTGTCACCATCTTCATCATGAATCTTTCTAAAAGTTACTTCAGGTATGGTAGTTAAAATTGATTTAAGCAACGCATGATTTTTTCTCTGTATAGATAAGAAATTATTTAGCTTTCCTATTTGTGCCAACCCTATTGCTGCATGCAATTCACTTATACGATAATTATATCCAACAAATGGATGCAGGTCCGCGCCACGATCTGCGCCTTTGTGATCATGCCCATGATCAGTATATCCATCGCTTTTTATATAAACACTTTCACTATTGGTTAAAACTGCCCCACCTTCACCACAGGTAATTGTCTTTACAAAATCAAAACTAAATGTTCCTGCATCACCAATTGTGCCTACATGTTTGCCCTTGTAAGTTGCACCTATACTCTGGCATGCATCTTCCAATAAAATAAGATTATGCTCTTCACAAATATTCTTTAATGTATCAATATCAGCCATGCTTCCGCACATATGCACCGGCATAATGCATTTGGTTTTGGATGTTATTGCAGCCTTTACTGCATCCGGATTAAGCGTTAATGATTCATCAATATCAACCAAAACCGGAATTGCGCCAACAGATATAACTGCTTCAAAACTGGCAACGAATGTGAATGCCGGCATAATTACCTCATCGCCATGGCCAATACCCAAAGCAGCGATAGCAGTGGTTAAAGCGGAAGTTCCGCTGCTTGTTAGCTGTGCATATTTGCATCCAAATGTTTCAGTAATTTTTTGTTCCAGTTCCTTAGCCTTCCAGTTTCCTTTGCGTTGGGCATCAAAGCCATAACGCATAAGAATTCCTGTATTCATCACATCATCTATTTCTTTTTTTTCTTCATCTCCAAAAAATTCGTAGCCGGGCATATATTGTAATTAAGTAAATAATGTGTAAAGGTAAAATGATTTATAAACTTATAACCCAGCGATTGTTATCCCACGAAAGATCATATGTTTTACTATGTTCACTTTCATTATTTGTTTTACTGATTGCGGTAATTGAAATATGGAATAATTTCCATTCCTGGGGAAGTAAACCTGCAGGGATATGTAAATACAAGTTTTTTGCTGAGGGCAAAATTTTATAGATCCTGCTATCCTTTTTTTTACCCTTATTTGAAAATACATAAAACGCATATTGCTTAGCAGCTGATAATCTGTCTGATGAAAAATGTACAACAATATCTTTTGATTCAGCGTTATTAACGATCTTTGCATTTAATTCAGGAATTGGAGGTTTAGTATTATCAATCCAGGGCATAGGAGGAATGATAGCAGGATATTTATAATAATTATTTTGAAGGCTGTCGTTCCAACCATTTGGATTTCTTGCAAACCATTTACTACTATAATAAACACTTCCCTGCACTTGTGGATACCCACGCAATTTTTTTATTTGATTTGGAAGTTCATTTGGGTTTTTCCATGCCGCAGAACCTGCTTCAAATACCCTGTAAATTCCATGGCCAATATATAAATGTCTTCCATAAATATGGGTTGCCCACCAGTCAACCAGTTTTTCAAAACCAACCGTTCTGTGCCCAAGTTCCCAATACAACTGCGGCGCTACATAATCGATCCATTTATTTTTAAGCCACAGTAAAATATCTGCGTATAGATCATCATAATTCGATAAACTGCCTTTTGTATTACTGCCTTCCGGATCTTTATCATTATTTCTCCAAACCCCATATGGACTGATTCCAAATTTGCAAAACTTATTCTCTTTTCTTATTGCTTTGCTTAACATAAGAATAATGGAATCAACATTGCTTCTCCTCCACGTTGCCCTATTTAATCCTTTTCCATACTTTTTATAAGAAGCTGTATCAGGAAAGATGTTTCCGGCAATTGGATATGGATAAAAATAATCATCAAAATGTATTGCATCCAGGTTATACCGGCTAACTACATCTTTAACCACATTAGTTACAAACCGCTGCACCTCCTTGTTACCTGGGTCAAAAAATTTCTTATCTCCATATTCCAAAAACCATTCGGGATTCAGCTTTGTAATATGCGCAGGGGCAATGGAAGTAGTACCAATATTAGCATCAGCACGATATGGATTCATCCATGCATGAAATTCCATTCCCCGTTTATGCGTTTCCCATATCATAAATTCCAGAGGATCATAATATGGTATCGGTGGTTTGCCTTGTGTACCGGTTAGCCATTCGCTCCAGGGCTCGTAGGGTGAAGGATAAAATGCATCGGTTGAAGGACGGATTTGCGCAATGATTGCATTGATGCCATTGCGTTGATGCATATCAAGTAAATTAATGAATTCAAGTTTTTGATTTTCGGTGCTTATGTATTTTGAAGAAGGCCAGTCAATGTTGCTGATCGTTGCTATCCAGACGGCTCTGAATTCATATTTTGGTTGTGATAATGTATCATTAACACAAAATATAAAATAGATGAAAAAGATTAAAGCATATTGTATTGATTTTCTAAGGTTCTGACTTTTCTGTATGTAATGGAGTAATGCCTGTTGCATTGAATTCATTTCTGTAAATTTTTACCAGTAAAATAAAATAACTGATTAGCAGGGGTCCGAAAATTAAACCTAAAAATCCAAACATGCTTAACCCCACTATTACACCAATAATGGTTATTAGCGGATGAACATCGCCAATTTTTTTTAATACAGTTATCCTGGCAATGTAATCAATGTTAGATAAAACAATTACTGAATATAATCCTAACCCAAACCCCTGCCATGTGTTACCGCTTGCAAAAAGGTATACAGTTAAGGGAAGCCATACCAATGCTGTACCTACAACGGGTATTACGGAGCAAACACCGGTTATAAAACCCCATAAAGCAAACTCTTTAACCCCAAATATCCAATATCCTAAAAGACCAACAACACCCTGTATAATTGCAAGCAAAGGAATACCAATGGCATTTGCCTTTATCATCACTTTTGTTTCTGTACCCAGCATGGAAAGATTTTTTTTCCTGAGAGGGATAATTCCATTCAAAAAGGATTCCGTTTTTTTACCATGAATAAGCATGTAATACAAAACAAAAAACATGATTAATAAATTAGTGATAAGATTTACTGTTACACCAAGCATTTTTGGAACACTGTTAGCAACCTTTTGAGAAAAAGCTTTAATATTCTCTTCGCTGAAGGGTTCAAACCCGGTAGCATCCTGAATTTTAGCAGAGAATGTTTTTAAAGCCAGTATTATTTCAACAGGATTATTAAGCAAGGCTGTTAATTTTGGGCTAACCAGCACAATGGCAAAATAAACAGGAAGGCCAATAATTATTATATAAAATATTATATAGAGAAGGGCTGTCCATCCTGGCCGCCATCGTTTCTTGTCAATTAGCTTACAATAAAATTCGCGGCTTAAAATATACAAAGTAATTGCCCCTAATACTCCGGGCAAAAAAACATAAAAATGTTTTATGAGAAGAATTCCCAGCAGTAAGATAACTGCCAAAAGAATTATCTGCCGTAAACGGTTATTAAATGAAACCATTTAACAAAAGTAATGATATAAGGGTGAGAAAGTGACTCGGAAGTTGTAAGTTGTAAGTCGGGATTCGTGAAACGTGAAAGGTGAGACGTGAAAGAAAAACTGAGAAGAATTAATCCTCCCAAAC
>MWYX01000025.1 GCA_002050465.1 Chitinophagales bacterium 65-1 | reverse complement strand
ACATTATGATGCGTTGTATTAAAGGTATAGGTAAGATAGTTTTCAATAAGCGTGTTGCGGTTATTGTTGTAAAAAGTTTCTAATCTTCCATCATGGGGAGGATTTGAAAGTATTGTAGTTGGTAAGCTTTCAACATCACGGGTGGACGTAGAATTATCAATACCGAAATTTAATTTATAAACTAATCCTTTAATAATTTTTAAAGATGGAGATATATTTCCAATCACACGGTTGATAGTAGTAATTTCCTTATCCAGTTCAAAATAATGTAATGGATTATCACTAAAGCTAGTAGTTGCAGGAGAAGGAGCCCGAAACAGATTTCCATTGGCATCATAAGCAGGGTAAGTAGGGTTAGCGATAATAGCATCAGTTAATATACTTGTAATGGGTGGTCGTTGATTTTTTGTATTGGCAACATTCAAATTCACTTCCAATACTAACCTGTCTTCTAAAAACTTTTGAGTTACATTAAATCTTCCAGAATACCTGTCAACCTGATTTTCTTTAAGAATGCCTTCCTGTTTCTGAGCTCCTAATGAAGCATAATAAGTTAGTTTATCTGCGCCTCCACTTAATGAAAGGTTGTAATTCTGGGTGATCGCTTTTCTTGTAATTTCCTTTTGCCAGTCAGTATTACTCCCTTTATCATTCAATACACCACCTGCTTTTGGCACTTCAATTCGAAATTCATCTGCTGTAAAAACCGGCAATTTTCTTGCTAAAGATGAAAAGCCAATACTTGTAGAAACACCAAGAGTAGAAATGCCTGCCCTGCCCCTTTTTGTTGTAATAATTATTACACCATTTGCGCCACGGGCTCCATAAATTGCAGTGGCAGATGCATCTTTTAAAACATCCATTGATTCAATATCCTGGGGATTAATAAAATTCAACGGATCACCTCCACCGGTACTTGAATTATCCAAAGGCAATCCATCTACTACAAACAGAGGCGTACTGCCTGTTCTAACACCACCCGGGCCCCTAATCGTTATACCGGTAGCAGCGCCAGGCTCGCCACTTGCAGATGTGACATTTACACCGGCAACTTTGCCCTGTAACAATTGTTGAGGAGAATTGATAATACCTTTATTAAAATTTTCACTTTTTAAAGATTTTACAGCACCTGTTATATCTTTTTTATTTTGGGTGCCATAACCAACAACAACTACCTGGTTTAATTCAGAAGAACTGGGTTGTAAGGCTATATCTAAATTGTTGCTGCTTCCTACACTGATCTCCTGTGATAAATAACCGACATAACTTATCACAAGAATGCTGTTATTATCAGGGACTGCTATTGAAAAAGAACCATCAGCGTTTGAAACTGTAGTTGTTCTTTTTCCTTTTACCGTAATCGTTGCTCCCGGTAAACCATTTCCTGTAGCATCTTTTACGGTACCCCTTACCGTATGTTGTGCAAAAGCATCAGGAGCAAAAAGACAAGCACAGGTAAGAAAAGAAATAAAAAGGTATTTTAAACAGCGCCTCGAAATATAGATTTTTCGCATGTAAGTAGAGTTTAGTTTTGGTTATAAAATTAGGTGGAAAGAGATCAGCCTATTATTATCAAATCGTTATCTGAAAACAAATATGAGAACTAAGATTCAGTATAGGAAAGATAAAAAAAATATTTGTCATGTATTAATTTTTTTTATAGTCCGATTTTTTATAAACTAAAACCGAAACCGTAGCTTAGCCTTTTTATCATTTGATTACTGTGAGTTAGTTATTTTTTTTGATACTTTATACAATCTGATTCATAATGATGATCTCCCCCAAAATATTATTCAAACATTGCTATGGCAAATATGCAATTGCTGCGGTTAATGTTTTTACCATGGAGCAAATTCATGGATTGTTCTCAGCAGCAGAATATTCCGATACCCCGATCATTGTTCAAATAACTCCGGCTGCAAGAAATTATTCGCATGCTGAAATGCTTATGGGAATGGTAGAGGCGGCTATAAAAATTTATCCAAAAACTGTTTTTGCTTTGCATTTAGATCATGGAATAGAGGATCATATATTTGATGCCATCAATAATAATTATACATCAGTTATGATTGATGCATCTCATGATGACTTTGAAACAAATGTAAAAAGAACAAAAGCGGTGGTTGATAAAGCACACCAAAAAAATGTGGCAGTAGAAGCAGAGCTTGGGGTGCTAAGTGGTGTGGAAGATGATATAGATATTGATGCAGAAAAAGCTTTTTACACGAATGCCAAACAGGCAAAAGAATTTGTTGAAAAAACAGGTTGCGATAGTCTTGCAGTAGCAGTGGGAACCAGTCATGGTGCTTATAAATTTAGTGGGGGTAAAGGTTTGCGGCTTCACATATTAAAAGAGATACAGGAGCAATTACCGGATTATCCGCTGGTATTACATGGCAGCTCAAGCGTTGATAGAAATGATGTTTTAGAAATTAATACTTATGGAGGCAGGCTGGCAGAAAATGCAAGCGGCGTGACAGATGATGAACTTAAAAAAGCGATTGCTTATGGTATTTGTAAAGTAAATATTGCCACTGACATAAGATTACTATGGGCAAAAGTGCATCGCAAATTTTTTGCCGAGCACCCTGAGCTTTTTGATCCTGCTGTTCCGGGTAAGGAATATATAAATGCCTGTAAACAAATATTGATCAATAAATTTGAAGTATTGGGTGCAACAGGTAAAGCTTCTTCAATAATGTAAAATGATAAAAAGTAAAAAATACAAACTGGTAAGTCATCCATCAAAACAATTTGGCGTTTATCAAAAAGTGTCTACAGCAGATGCCGGATGGACACACTTGAATTTTGAAGCAAGGTTGATGCGAAAGGATGAGGTATGGCAAGGCCATACCGGTGAGAATGAATATGGAATTATTCTATTAAGCGGTAATTATTCAATCACTACAGATAAGGGCGACTGGAAAACGATCAATGGCAGAAAAAATGTTTTTTCAGGCATAGCCCATACGCTATATTTACCAAAACATAGTTCATTTTCATTAACAGCAGAAAGCGATGTATTGGATATTGCAGCAGGCTGGTGTTTAGCAACCGAAGGTAGGCCCGCAAAATTTAAAACACCTGAAGAAGCAGCTATTGAAATTCGTGGTGGAGATAATGCAACGAGGCAGATAAACAGTTTAATCGAGCCAGGATTTGGAAGTAGCAAAATAGTTGTTGTAGAAGTTTATACACCTTCCGGAAACTGGAGTTCATTTCCTGCACACAAGCATGATGAAAGAAAATTTGATTCCAAAGGAAATCTCGTTGAAGCATGTCTTGAAGAAATTTATTTTTACAAAATAGATAAAGATGAAGGTTATGCTATTCAGCAGGTGTATACTTCTGATGGAGAGCTTAATGAATTAATGCAGGTAAAAACAAATGACCTCGTGATGGTGCCTAAAGGGTATCATCCTGTAGTGGCGGGGCATGGATATAATTGTTATTATTTAAATTTCTTAGCAGGAAGCGACCAGGCCTTACACAATACAACTGACCCCCAACATGAATGGATCTATAATTCATGGAAAGGTAAAGATCCAAGAATACCTTTAGTTACTGCTGAAATGAATAACCTGTAAAACGAAAGAATGGAAAAAAAAGAATTTGATTTGATCACTTTCGGGCGCTCAAGTATTGATCTTTATTCACAAAATATTGGCGCCGATTTTATTGATATAAAAGGTTTTGATGCATTGGTAGGCGGATCACCATTAAACATAGCAGTAGGCGCAAGCCGGTTGGGTGTTAACGCCACATTGCTTACTGCAGTAGGTAATGATAAAGTGGGAGATTTCATTATTAATTTTTTAAAAAAACAAAAAGTAAATACAGAGTTTATTCCCCGCATCCCTGGAGCAAGATCAAGCGCTGTAGTATTAGGCATTGAACCGCCTGATAAATTTCCGCTGGTATTTTACCGGGATAATGCTGCCGATAGTCAGTTAACGATTGACCATGTGATAGCCGCTGATATAAGTAAGTACCGGATATTGGAAATGTCGGGCACTGCATTAAACATTGAACCAACAAGAAGCGCTGCTTTTTATGCAACTGAAATTGCTGTGGAAAATAATGTAGATGTTATCCTTGATATAGATTTCAGAGCCGACCAATGGAAAGATGTTCGCTCATTTGGTTTAATGATAAGAGCATTGTTACCGAGAGTTAAAATTGCCATTGGTACAGAAGAAGAAATTTTAGCCGCGACATTGCAAAGTGCAGACCAGGTTAGCATTCAGCATCAGCAAATTTCTGCTCCAAAGATCACCGGCGATCTTGATGTTTCCATAAAGAAAATTTTAAATTCAGGTCCTGAAATACTGATCGTAAAAAAGGGAGCAAAGGGTGCTGCCGTTTATTATAAAGATGGAAAGCACGAAGAGGTTGCAGGTTTTCCTGTAGAAATTTTGAATGTATTAGGTGCCGGCGATGCATTTGCAAGTGGCTTTATTTATGGTTATTTGCGGGGTTGGGATTTGTATAAGTCATGCAGGATGGGCAATGCTTCAGGTGCATGGGTTGTACAAAAACAGGGATGTGCGAATGATATGCCGTATTATGAGGAAGCGATGGAATTCATTAAATCAAAAGGCGGACTGTAAAAAACAAACAACATGTCATCAACAAAAAAACTAACCGTTGCACAGGCAACAATTGAGTATTTACAAAATCAATTTGTTGAAAGAGATGGCATTGAACAACCTTTTTTTGCAGGCTGTTTTGGCATATTCGGTCACGGAAATGTAGCGGGCATTGGACAGGCATTATTTCAAACCCCATCTTTTAAATATTATCAATGCCGCAATGAGCAGGCAATGGTACATATAGCCATTGCTTATGCAAAAATGAAGAACAGGCTTGGTGCTTTTGTTTGCACAACATCCATTGGCCCCGGCGCAACAAATATGGTTACCGGTGCAGCAACTGCTACCATTAACCGTTTACCAGTTCTTTTACTGCCCGGCGATATTTTCGCCACAAGGCAGGTGGCTCCTGTACTGCAGCAATTGGAAAGTCGACACACTCAGGATATATCCGTAAACGATTGTTTTAAACCTGTATCAAAATATTGGGACAGAATAAATAGACCCGAACAATTAATTACCTCGCTTCCACAAGCAATGCGAATTCTTACTTCGCCTTCTGAAACCGGGGCCGTAACGTTAAGTATGCCCCAGGATGTACAGGCAGAAGCTTATGATTTTCCAAAGGAATTTTTCAGTAAAAAACTATGGAACGTTCAAAGAGTAAGGGCGGATAAATCTGTATTAAAACAGGCCGCAGAAATTATCAGTAAATCACAACGACCGGTAATTATTGCAGGCGGAGGTGTTATATATAGTGATGCATGCAACGAGTTGAAAAAATTTGTAAACAGAACCGGTATCCCTGTAGTGGAAACCTATGCAGGCAAAGGTTCGCTTAATTATGATGAGCCCCAAAACTTAGGCGCCGCAGGGGTAACAGGCACTCCCGGATCAATTGAAATTTGTTCCAGAGCAGATGTAGTAATAGGAATAGGAACACGATATAGTGATTTTACTTCGATCTCTCAATCAGCATTTCAGGAGCCTTCTGTTCAGTTCATTAATCTTAACGTAAGTGAGTTTGATTGTTTTAAACAAGGTGCTTTAGCAGCTACAGGAGATGCAAGAGAAAGTCTTAGCGAATTGGACCAACTTCTCCATTCATATCAGGTTGATAAAGGCTATGCTGCTTCAATAAAAAGACATAATGAAGATTGGGATAAGATGGTTGAAAAAATTTATTCACTCAATCATGGAATACCAACAAGCCAGGGAGAAGTGATTGGAGCAGCCAATACATTTTCTGATGAGAAAGATGTTGTTGTGTGTGCAGCCGGCAGTTTGCCTGCGGATCTTCACAAATTATGGCGAACCCGTAACTGTAAAGGATTTCATCTAGAGTATGGTTATTCATGCATGGGTTACGAAATAGCCGGTGGTCTTGGCGTGAAGATGGCAGACCCTTCCCGGGAAGTATATGTGATGGTAGGTGATGGAAGTTATTTAATGATGTCTCAGGAGATTATTACTTCCATACAGGAGGGGTTCAAACTAACCATTATTCTTATTAATAATAACGGCTTTGCCAGCATTGGTGGCTTATCCGATTCTTTAGGAACAGATGGTTTTGGAACTGAATATAAATTCAGAAATGAAAAAACTGGTCAGCTTGATGGAAATTTTTTACCCGTTGATCTTGCAACGAACGCTGAAAGTTTAGGAGCTGTTGTAATTCGTACAAAAGATATAAATAGTTTTAAAAAAGCGTTAGCGGATGCAAAGAAAAATGACCGTACAACTGTGATTTATATTGAAACAGACCGCGAGGAAAAGGTAGAAGGTTATGCATGGTGGGAAGTGCCGGTTGCTGAAGTATCAACTATAGCATCGGTGAAAGAAAGTTATCAATCGCTACAGAAGAATAAAAAGAAACAGAGATATTATTTGTAAAACATTCTTTATTAAAGCTACTTAATTTTGAAATAGCCGGAAAAATTATTGGCTTATAATTCCTATTAGAATTAGATTAGAAAATTCAATCCTAATTTAATAAACCTTAGTAGAAATATGTTGCACTAATAATTTAACCTTATTACCTTATTCTAATTAAAATGAAAATAGAATATAACAATTTGTATTCGCATTTTATATTTACAACCTTGCATCGCTTACCTATTATTTCTGAAAAACATAGGGAGCGAATTGAAAAATATATTACAGGCATTGTAAATAATAATGATTCGCAGTTATATGCTATATACGCCAACCCAGAGCATGTTCACTTTCTGGTATCGCGGTCTCCAAAATTATCGGAAGAAAATTTGGCTTCCGTTGTTGCTGAAAGTTCTCAACGATTTATAAATCATAATAAATTATGTAAAAATACATTTGCTTGGCAAGAATCCGCTTCAGCCTTTTCTGTATCAAAGTCGGATGTTGATAAAGTTTGTAAGTACATACTTAATCAACCTGAACATCATCGTAAAGTAAGTTTTCAGGAAGAATATGAAGCATTTATTAAATTTTATCAAAAGACATTGGAGCCTTTTGATAAAACATTAATCAAATAAGGTAATAAGGTAGATGTAAGGTTTAATAGTTTTTCTACTAAGGTTAAAATAAATTTTTTTTGGTGAAGAGGTAAATTAAGTTTTGAATAATTGCAAATCATTCCCGAAACTGTAAAATAAAACGTTTAATTATAAGAAAAATGAATTCCGAAATAAAAATTGCAAACGCTCCTTGCTCCTGGGGAGTATTGGAATTTGAATTAGAAGGTAAATCCGCAGGCTATCAACAGGTTTTAGATGAGATAGCAGAAACCGGTTATGCAGGAACTGAATTAGGTGATTGGGGTTTTATGCCCACTAACCCGCAGGAGTTAAATAAAGAAATTGCTAATCGTAAGCTGGATTTATTAGGAGCATTTGTACCGGTTGCATTAGCTAATGAAGCAGCACATGAGGAAGGTGTACAGAAAGCATTAGATGTAGCTGAACTCATGTCCAATGCCGGTTACAAAGATGCTTTCATAGTTTTAGCTGATGATAATGGAACCGTGAAAAAACGAACAGAAAATGCAGGGCGAATAACTGCTGAACAAAGTCTATCGCCGGAACAAATGAAAATATTTGCAAGTGGTGCAGAAAAAATTTCACAGGCTGTGAAAGATAAATTTGGAATGCGTACAGTATTCCATCATCATTGCGCAGGATATATTGAAACACCTGCAGAAATTGACACATTGCTGAATGCTACAGACCCTGAATTATTAGGATTATGTTTTGATACAGGACACTATCGTTTTGGCGGCGGTAAAAATCCATTAGATGTTTTAGAAAAGTATTGGGATAGAATATGGCATATGCATTTTAAAGATTTTGCACCACAGGTGGCCGAACAATCAATAAAGAATAAATGGGATTATTTTGAATCGGTAAAAAATGGTGTTTTTTGTGAATTAGGAAAAGGTGATGTAGATTTTATAGCCATAAAAGATTTTCTAAACAAAAAGAACTATAAAGGGTGGATTGTAGTTGAGCAGGATGTTTTACCGGGCATGGGAAATCCGAAGCAATGTGCACAGAACAACAGGAGTTACCTTCAATCAATTGGTTTATAAATTTTTTATCCTTTAAAAAATAAAATGAAACAGGTAAAAATAGCGCTGTTGGGAATTGGACGAATTGGGAAAATACATTTCAGAAATATCAGTCAGCAGTTTTCAAACGCTTCTGTTGTTGCTGTGTCTGATCCGCAATACGATGAAGAATCTTTTAAAAAAGAATTTGGCAGTGTATTCTTTAGCAAAGATCCTGAAGAAGCCGTTGCACATGCAGAAGTAAATGCTGTACTGGTTTGTACACCTACCAGTTCGCATGCATCATTAGTGGAAGCTGTTGCAAAGCAGGGTAAGCATATCTTTTGCGAAAAGCCATTAGACCTTTCATTAGAGAGAACAGCAAGCTTGGTAAAAATTGTAAAAGAAGCAAACGTAAAACTTATGCTTGGCTTCAACAGGAGATTTGATCCGGATTTTATGCAGGCAAAAAAATCAGTAAGTGAAAAAAGAATCGGGAATGTGCAAATTGTAAAAATTACAAGTCGTGACCCCGGACTCCCACCCATTGATTATATAAAAAATTCCGGTGGTTTATTTATGGATATGGCTATTCATGATTTTGACATGGCGAGGTATATTATGGGCAAAAAAGTAGTTGAGGTATTTTCTAAAGGCTTAGTGCTGGTTGATAAAGATGTTGCAGCAGAAGGTGATGTGGATACTGCATTAACTACACTTATTTTTGAAGACGGTACTTATGCGGTAATTGATAACAGCAGAAAGGCAGCCTATGGATATGATCAGCGCCTGGAAATTTTTGGCGATGAGGGTATGATACAGGTTGATAATAACCTGCATCACAGAAATATAATTTCTGATGCAAAAGGAATACACCATGCTTTACCATTAGACTTTTTTATGGACAGATACGCAAAATCATACTTAAAGGAAATGGAATTATTTATTGATGCTCTGGTAAAAGATAAAGAAATGCCCGTTAGCGGCGAAGACGGTTTAGAAGCTACACGGATTGCTTTTGCTGCTAAAACATCTATGCAGGAAGGAAGGCCGGTTAAATTATCCAGGATAACAAGTCAATAATTGAAAACAGGATTTCAAAATGATAAAAAACCTTTTATGAAGATCAATATAATTATTTTATTTATTGGTTTAGCTTTTTGTACTTCTTTTTCAAACGCACAGGAGCTTACGATTGCAACATATAATATTAGATATGATACCCCAAAGGACACTGGAAACTTATGGGTAAACAGGGCGCCTGTTATTGCAGCGTTAATTCGCTTTCACGACTTTGACATTTTTAGTACACAGGAAGGATATAAAAACCAACTGGATGATATTATAAATGCATTGCCTCAATATAGTTATTATGGTGTGGGAAGAAATGATGGAAAAGAAGCAGGCGAGCATTCTTCCATTTTTTATAAAAAAAATGATTTTAAATTATTGAATAAAGGTGACTTCTGGTTATCTCAAAGTCCGGATAAACCAGGATTGGGATGGGATGCAACCTGCTGCAACCGGATTTGTACATGGACGTACTTCCAGCACAAAAAAAGCGGAAAGAAATTTTATTTTTTCAATGCACATTACGATCACCAAGGCGTGCAGGCACGTAAAGAAAGCAGTAAGTTAATTCTGAAAAAGATAAAAGATATTGCAGGCAATGAACCTGTGATTTTTACAGGTGACCTAAATGGTTCTCATTCCAGTGAGCCCTATAAAACAATTGCAAACTCCGATATATTAAAGGATACATATAAACTGGTAAAGTACCCTTATGCTAACAATGCGTCGCATAATGGTTTTGGTAAAACCAAAGACAGCACAAACATTATAGACCATATTTTTATCAGCAGACATTTTACTGTAAGTAAATGGGGGTTACTTACCGATACCTATCATGGCAAATTCCCTTCCGATCATTTCCCCGTTTTGGCATATATAAAACTGAAATAAGGAATTATAATTATTTAAAAACAATCACTTTGTTATTCGATTATAAAAAAATCATCTGCTACAGTGCTTTTTTATGTTTTTTTTCAATCAAACCCTTTGCTCAGCGAATAAAATATACAGTTGCAAATGCCCATGCACATAATGATTATAAGCATCCTATTCCTTTTTACACAGCTTACAATGCAGGTTTTGGTTCAATAGAAGCGGATGTATTTCCTGTTAATAACGTTTTACTGGTGGCACATAAGAAAGAAGAGATTCAACCACAACGAACGTTACGTGAGTTATACCTCAAGCCTCTTCTTAACGTATTATCAGCAGATACCTTACGAAGGTTGAGTTTACTTATAGATATTAAAGAGAATTATAAGATTAGTTTACCCATACTTATTCAGGAACTCACACTGCTTAAAAAATATTTATCCATACCGCAACAAAGATTATCATTAACGATTATTATTTCGGGCAATCGTCCGCCACCTGTAGAATATAAAAATTATCCAGACTATATTTTTTTTGATGATGATCTTAAATTGCAACATTCATCCGAGGAATGGGATAGAACAGGTTTGGTAAGCCTGCCTTTTAATAAAATCACTAAGTGGAATGGCGAAGGAAATATTAGCCGTAAGGATAAAAAGCAATTACGCCATATAATTGATAGTGTTCATTCAGCAGGAAAACCCATTCGTTTTTGGGCCGCACCTGATACCCCAACTTCATGGAAGCTGCAAAAAAAGCTACATGCCGATCTTATAGGAACTGATAAGATTAATGAGCTTGTAAAATTTTTGCAGGATTAATATGATCTTTTGCTATACCCAAAAACACTTCCCAAATTATTCCATTAACAAAAACAATATCCAATAACCAGTACCTTTGCAGTATGGAAGATGTAATTGTAAATAAAGTGGCCGAAAGTGGGTTGCTAACGCTTGATCTTGAAGAATATTATCCAAAAGAAGAATCAGCAGTGTTCGATCTGAAAGACCATCTTTTTATGGGATTGATCTTAAAGGAAAAGGACTACCGTGAAGCTTTAAAAAACCTTGACTGGAATATTTACCAAAATAAAAATGTTTGTATCACCTGCTCTGCAGATGCCGTAATCCCTGTGTGGGCGTATATGCTTACTGCAACATACTTACAACCTGTTGCCAAAGAAGTTGTTTTTGGTAATGAGGATTTTTTGCACAGAACCTTATTTTTAAAAAATCTTTCCAAAATAAACATAGAAGAATTTACCGATAAAAGAGTTGTAATTAAAGGATGCGGAGATAAAAGCATTTCAGAGACTGCTTATGTTGAAATAACAAAATTACTGAGGCCCGTAGTTAAAAGTATAATGTATGGAGAGCCTTGTAGTACTGTGCCCATATATAAAGCACCGGTGATAAAAAAATAACCAATGATAAAAAAATATTGTAATGATTTAAATGATGTGTTTGTAAAATGCTCACTAATCATTATCATCAATTAAATCAAGAAGGAATCAGCGGTTAAAACCAGCCCCGCCGCTTAAAGATAAAGATCATGACAACCGGCACCACCAACATAAAACCCATTGCCAGGTAAAACCCCAGCTCATGATGAGCAAAAGGGATCTTGTCAAAGTTCATCCCGAAGATGCCCCCGATAACTGTTGCCGGCGCAAGTAAACAAGTTACTATTGCCATCACTTTCATCACCTCATTCATCTTTAAATTTACATTGCTTACATAAAGATCCTGTAAGCTCATCATCATATCGCGGTAGTTCTCTGCCAATTCATTGGCCTGTATTATATGATCATAAACATCTTTAAAATACTGCTGGGTTTTTTCTTCTATCAGGTCGCTTTCGCTTCGTAAAATTCCGTTCACCACTTCCCTAACCGGAGAAATACTTCTTTTTAAAAGGATCATTTCTTTACGGAACATATTTAGTTTGGCAAGTGTACGGGTATCAGCCCTGCGGGTAATATCTTCTTCAAGTGATTCTATTCTGTCTCCCATTTTTTCCATTACCACATAATAATTATCAACCACCATATCAATCAAAGAATAGAATAAATAATCTGCACCGCTTTGCCGCAATTTACTTCCGGCAATTTTCATTTTTTCCCTCAAAGGATTAAACACATCTTTAGTATTATCTTCCTGGAAACTGATTACAAAATATTTACCCAGCACAATACTTAGCTGCTCACTTTCTACAGCATGATGCTTTTCATTAAAATAAAGCATGTTAACCAGGCAAAAAAGCATTCCATTCAGATCATCCATCTTAGGGCGCTGTCCGATACTTAAAATATCCTCTGCAATAAGGGGATGAATACCGAAATGATCAGAAATTGCATCTACATCTTTTTTTCTAAGTCCATCGATATTTATCCAACTTACTTTAGGGGAATCGAGATATTTAAAACATTCCGGCACCGTACTAACTTCCTGCTCATTTATCTCTTTGCTATCGTAATCATATGCAAAAATCTTTATATCTTTTGGTTCCTTCCTGGTAGGGGCTATGGTAGGATTTACCCGCAAAACCTTCTTGGTTCTGAGTAGATCAAGAGGATTAATTAATAATGATAAATACTTTCCGGACTTGAAATTTTGCAGCATACTTTTAAAATATCAATTAATATAATTGAAAATTACGATGAAATTATTTATAAGATTAAATAATACAGTATAACCCGCAACCCTGTGCAGAAAAATATGGAGACAGTTAACTATGCTAACTTAATATATACTTCCCCTTTATATGGATGTATTGAGGAATGGTAGGAATACCCGGCTACATGCAGCAGGTAATAGGTCATAATATCACACCAGCAAATTTCATCTTCAACTAATTTGTCAACAGCTTTCGGCATTTTCCCCTCCTGTCTGCTCTCTTCTTTATTATATTCATAAAGTCCTCCATTTCTTTCAATCCAATCTTTAAATAAATCCATTTCAGACGGATGAGAAAAAACTATTTTGAAAAAAGTTTCTTCATTAACTGATTTAAGATCTTCATTTATATAGTGATGAATTTTATGCCTGTGCCTGATTATTTTAGCTGTATTCATAACGGTCAATTATTAATTGTTTCCAATTTTACGTAAAAATCCCTACTATTTTCTTTAAAGTAACGAATTAATGCATTATCCAATGAGGGAAGCAAAACTCCTTTATCACTTTTAAGTACGCTGTATTTAGGGCGGGCGGCTTTCCAGTTTAATAAATGATGCGGTTGTGCCTCTACCAAATCAGTATCTAATCCTGCCCTGTCAGAAACCTTTCTTGCAAGGTTAGCCCAGGTAGTTTTTCCATTATTTGTAAGATGCCAGATACCTTTTTCTTTATCGATCAATAGATCGAGTGAAGCATTCACAAGATCCGGAACGTAAGTTGGCGAAATAAAAATATCTGAAGCTGCTGTAAAAATATTGCCTGCAGAGAGCGTAATAATTACATTGCTTACAAAATTATATTCATCCCACGGTCCAAAAAAAGAACTGGTTCTTACAATTAGAGAATCAAGATTGCAATTCAGCACCACTGATTCTGCTTCCGCTTTACTTCTGCCATAAATATTAAGCGGATTAATTTTATCACTCTCTATATATGGATTACTTTTTTCTCCATCAAAAACAAGATCTGAAGAAAAGGTCACAAACTGTATTTCATGCTTTTTACAAGCGTTGGCCAAAAAATAAGCGGCATGGCAATTATCACTAAAACATTTTTCAATATCTGCTTCAGCATCATCCACTCTTACATAACCGGCCGCATTTATAATGGCCCACGGATTATATCTTTTAATTGCTTCTTCAATTTGAAGCTCATTGGTAATATCGAGACCATCCCTGCCTAATAGTTTATAATTAATTGAACGAAAACTGCAGATTTTACCAAAAGCTCTTCCAAGGGTTCCGCGTTTACCTATTATTAAAACCGGTTGTGAAGTATCATGATCGGGAAATTCCATTTTTGCATTAGAAAATTTTTCATAAATGAAACGTCCATCTCTTTGCCACCAGCCTTTATGCTCAGTTACAGGATGGGAATATTTTTGTTCAGATGCAAGGGATCTTATCACGGATGCCAATGCCGTAGGCCTGGGCATACCTGAAGTAAGATCAAAGGCTCCCGGCTCATAATTCATTTTTTTTGAGGTAAGAAGTTTATCCCATCCATAAGACCCGAATAGCGCCCATGCTGTTACCGCTTTTAACTCTATTCCCTCTTGATTTAGTTTTAAGCATATATCCCATACTTCTTTAAGCCATCTTGCCTGGTCTTCTCTGCCGCAATTAAGTTGCACTTCTGTTATTGCAATGGGTAGCTTGTATCTTTCCCAGGCTTCTTTTAATAAAAATTCCAAACCAGAGGGTTGCCCATGAGGAACTCTGCAGGCTTCTACATCCGCATATGTCTGCAATTCATTACCACCACGTGTAAAAGCAGGATATTTTTTATAGTCTTCATCAAGAAAACGTTCCGATGTTATATAATGATTGAAGCCTATCAAATCAGGAGGGCATTTATTCTCTAAAAAGAAATTTAAAGATGATTCAGAGATGCCCAATCTTATAAAATAACTCCACATTTTATGGCCTGGTTTTATATTACCGCATAACAGATCATAAGTAAGCCATCTTCTTTCGTTTTCAAAATTTGCCTGATATTGTAAAGACGAAGTGCAATACGTTTTTCCCAGGTCTTCTGTTTGAATAAGCTTTGCACTGGGATTAATTTTTCTGATTGCCCGCATTGCGAGTACTACCCCCCGCATTTGATTTAAAACCATTTTGGCAAAGCTTACGTCATTTTTTGCATGCGGGTACCAAAAACCATACAGCCCGCTAAAGCGTGCAGTTGTAAGCGGTTCGTTGACAGGAGTATAATAGTCTATCCAGGGAAATTTTGTTGCTACTTTCTCTGCATAGCTTGCTAATTTTTTAGGAAAACTATCATCACTTAAATCAGTATATGTTGGTCCGCTGCCATGATGTAGTAATCCAGCAATGGGTTTTATACCATGAGCAGACAAGGTGGTCAATTGTTTTTCTGTCAAGCTCCAATCTATTTCTGTTTGTGGCGTAGGTTGATGACGCTCCCATAATATAGGGTAGCGCAGGGTTTTTATACCTAAACCTGCTATAAGAGAAATATCGTTTTCTCTTGTATAATGATTGGCATATTCCAGCTGGTCAAGATATGAATCGTTAATCCTGTTTATAGTGCATTCAATACCTCCCCAAAGCTCAAGATTGCTGGAGCTTGGTTGTTGTAACTTTTTGTCCGTTGACATGAGTTTCCGATTGTCTTTGCATTAGCTTTTTAAACAGGGTTAGTGATTGGGCCACTACCTGATCCATATTATAATATTTATATGTAGCAAGGCGCCCAACAAAGTAAGTATTTGTCATGGCAGCGGTAAGCTGCTGGTATTTTTTGTATATCTCGGCATTTTCGGGCCGGGGAACGGGATAGTAAGGATCTCCCTCCGCCTTAGGGTATTCATATACAATAGTTGTTTTTGGATGTTTTTGTCCGGTTAAATATTTAAAATCTGTTATCCTTGTATATGGATGCTCATTGGGATAGTTAACCGTACCCGTTTGCTGAAAATTTTCTGACTCTACCGTTTCAAATTTAAACTCCAAAGAACGATAAGGAAGTTTTCCATAGCAATAATTAAAATAAGCGTCTACAGGCCCTGTATAAATCATAAACTTATAAGGAATACTGTCTACTATTTCTTTATAATCAGTGTTCAGCATTATTTTTATGTTTGGATGTGATAACATTTTCTCAAACATTTTAGAATAACCATATGACGGCATTGCCTGGTATGTATCTGTAAAATACCTGTCATCTTTATTTGTTCTTGTTGGCACCCTTGCGGTTACAGAAGCATCTAATTCTGAAGGATCCAAATCCCATTGTTTGCGGGTATACCCTCTAAAAAATTTTTCATATAATTCACGGCCAACTTTGCTTACTACCACATCTTCTGAAGTAACTATTCTGTCTACTTTTTCAGCCCTGGACTTAAAAAAACCTTCTAACTGATCAGCGCTTAAGTTAAGCCCATACATCTGGTTAATTGTATTCAGATTAATAGGAATAGGAACCAGTTGACCATCCACACTGGCCAATACTTTATGCTCATATTGTCTCCATGGAGTAAACTTGCTTAAATATTCAAAAACATCTATTGAGTTTGTATGAAAAATATGAGGGCCATATTTATGGACTAATATTCCATCTTTATTATAATAATCATAAGCGTTACCTCCAATATGATTTCTCTGGTCAATTATTAATACCTTCTTATCGGCCTTAGATGCTAATCTTTCCGCCAAAACACTGCCCGCAAAACCTGCACCTACTATTAAGTAATCAAACATATACTTTCTCCTTTTTATTTAAATTGTTTATTGTACCATTTCCTTTAGCCTTTAACTTTTGTTCTCTTGTTTCAGTTATCAGTTGCATCATTTTATTCCATGTTTTATCCCATGAGTTTTGTGACAGAAAAACATCTATTTTTTCAAGCCATTGCTCACGGTCCTGCCTGTTAAGTTCCCGTTCAGCAGCTTCAATAAATTTATCGGCAGTATCTGCAATTTGTACCAGGCTGTTTGTACCATATGGTGTAACCACGTCAACTATTGATGTAGAAATAACGGGTTTTCCTGCGGCAAGATATTCTGGTGTTTTTGTTGGACTTATATATTTTGTAGAATCATTTCGTAAAAAAGGAATGGTAGCAACATCCCAACCGGCAAGATAAGCTGGTAATTCATCATACCTTTTTCCACCCAGATAATGTAGGTTATTTAATTTTGGAAGGATTTCATGGTCAATTTTAACTACAGGACCGATAATTATAAAATGCCAGTCAGGTTTTCTTTCAGCCACTTCTTTTATAAGATCAATATCAAATCTTTCATCAATTACACCATAGAATCCAAACCTTGGCTGACCAATACCTGACTGATCTTCAGGATCGGGTTTTATGTCCCGGGCTTGTGCAAAGTGTTGTTTATCAATACTGCTGGGAAATGGATGTATATTATGATGGTTATCTTTTTTAGCCTTGTATAAATTATGACCGCCTGTAAAAACAAGGTCGGCTTTTTTAAATAGCTCCTGTTCCCTCTCTTTTAATCCAATAGGTGCATCTTTAAACAAGGACAACTCATCCATGCAGTCATATATAATCAGTTTTGGACCAAAGTGATTCCCAATAGCTAAGGCCATAGGTGTATAATACCAAAAATAGTAGCTGGTTATTTCTTCCTTCTCAAATAAATCTTTAATGAGCTTAACCTGCTGAATAACAATCTCTACTGGAGTAAGACCTTGTTGCAAATGGGGAATAACAATGGTTAAATTTCCGCGTCTTTCCAGGTGTAAGCTATTATGCTCACTATCAAAAAAAGGTTCTTCGATTAAGAATACCCGACTTTCATTTGCAAATCTGCTCATTAGATGCTGAGGCCGCTGATAAACAAAATTCCACCTTAAGTGGCAAAAGCATATTAAATCCATGATAAGTTTCTGATTATTGATTATTTGGCCTCCAGTATCTTGGCTATAATACTATTTATATGCCAAGGGCTTTTAAAACTGCTCAGTTATGTCTGAAGTTACTTAATATGAAGAACTTGTGCAAAAAAATACTCAAAAATGATTCGTTTTGTGGAAGAAGCGTTCCTGAAAAGTAGGTGGCCTACCTGTGATGTTTAAAAGTATAGATTTTTTAGGAGATCAGTTAGTGTAAATATTCCTTTACCGAATTTTGAGTCTTTAACGATTACCTTTTCCGGTTTTCCTGCTTAATGGTAGAAATTAAGGTTAGTAAACATTTATTCATGTGAATTACGAATGTTATTCCAACCAACACTTATACCATAATGATGTTGTTTTTGTGTTTATAATTTTTGATACAGGTCTTTCAGTCTTTCCCTGGTCATTATTTTTTCCCATTCTTTACCGAGTGCATTCTCCCAAAGAGGTTTCATACCAAGTGACACATTTATCATTTTATCAAACTGCTCTTCAGTTAATCCGGCGCATATGCCTTTGGGGATATAAATACCGCTCTGCTCTACCATCTTTTTAAATTCCCGAACACCTTCAGGATAATATTCTTCAAGATGATTAAACACTATACAATTACCGATGCCGTGCTTAGTACCCAGCAAATAGCTAAGTCCATAACTTACTGCATGCGCTACACCAACCTGGCTGTAAGCAATGCTCATCCCCCCAGCATAAGAAGCCATCATCAGCTTATCATCACTTTCATCATTCCAACTATCTTTTTCAAGAAAGACCTCCCTGCATAATTGCAAAGCCTTCTCACCGTAAGATTTACTGAATTCGTTTAAAAAAGTTCCCTGCAGGCTTTCAATGCAATGAATGTAACAATCCATTCCTGTATAAAATCTTTGATCTTTCGGAGAGTTTGCTGTTAATTCCGGATCGAGAAGTATCTGATCAAAAGGGGTATAGTCAGAATTCATTCCGAGTTTTTTTGTTGGCCCGGTAAGAACCGTGGTACGACTCACTTCTGCACCCGTACCACTTAAGGTAGGAATACCGGCTTTATATACTCCCGGAACTTGTACCAAATCCCAGCCCTGGTAATCAGCGGATGAGCCCGGATTTCTCATCATTAAGGAAACCGCTTTTGCAAGGTCCAAAGTACTTCCCCCACCTATACCTATTATGCCACTTACCATTCCAAAATCTTCTTTAAGTTCAGCAGCAATACTATCAACATAGGTTGTCTTAGGCTCATAAGTAACATCTGCAAAAATTATTTTATCCTTTCCTTTTGCCGGAATGTTGCGTACTAATTCTTTGTCTTTAAAAAAATGATCTACTAAAAAGATCATTGGTAAGCTATCTTCCCTACGGGGTTCTAAAATTTGCTCTAACTGGTTGAAAGAACCCCGGCCATAAATTACATAGCCCACCATTTTAAAATTTCTGAATTGCATTGCACGAATTTAAAAACATCACGAATTAAAACTAATTACACGAAATTATCAATTGAATTTAATTCGCTCTAATTTGTGTAATTAGTGTTCTTAATTAATATGTTAGCTTTTTCCAGGTCCTCCGGGGTATCAATTTCAATTCCCATATAATCTGAAATAACCATTTTTATCGGAACTCCATTTTCAAGATAACGAAGGCATTCTATTTTTTCCGCAATCTCTAAAGGTGTCATTTCCCACTTTGTAAAATTCATCAGCGACTGTTTTCTAAAGGCATAAATGCCTATGTGTTCATAATAAATGGCATGAATTTCTGTATTTCTGTGATAAGGTATGGGACTCCGGCTGAACATAATTGCATTCATATTTTTATCTACTACCACTTTTACATAATTGGGATCATTCACCTGTTGTTGTTCTTTTATTTGCTGCATAATAGAAGCCACCTGCACATTGCTACCGCCTTTTTCATAAAAGATATTTAAGAGCTTAAGCAATGCTTCTTTATTTACGAAAGGCTCATCTCCCTGAACATTAATAACAATATCCACCTCCAGATCAGCTACGGCTTCTGCAATCCTGTCGCTGCCACTTTCATGAGAAAATTTGCTCATTATTACATAGCCGCCATAGTGCGTTATTTCATCAAAAATTACCGGGCTATCTGTAACTACCATTACTTCATCAAACAATCTTGTAGCCATTGTGTTTTCATATGTATGAGCAATCACTGACTTATCACCCAATTTTTGCATCAGTTTTCCCGGAAAACGGGTTGCTGCATATCGGGCGGGTATTACGGCAATGGTTTTCATTTAATAACTAAAATCTTTTGGATTTCGTTTTTGATTCCAGAATAATAAAATTGTTATTTGAGTTTTTCGGGCACTAAAGTGATACGTTAGCGTAGTATGTTTATTTAAAAGATAAATCCTGGTATTTTTTCTCTTCTGGGAAGGTCTACCGATTTCCGGATATCGTGTGAGCCTTAATATTAAGGAATTTGTTTTACTGATAAAATTTTGAACTTCCTTTTCTGTCCATTCTTTTTCTAAGTAATTAATAATGGAATTGTATGTATTAAGTGCTTTTGTAGTCCAGACAATTTTTTCTATTTTTTGATCCATCTTTTGTATTTCTTCATTACATCCGCATGAGCTATTACCTTTCCTGAATTCATTTGTAGTATAGATTCGTCCGTTGCCTGTTGCTGTTCTTTAGAAATCACATCCCACCAATCTTTTTTCTCCCGTGCAAAAGTTTTAACTACCGTTAATACAGTTTTTTTTTGTTGTACATCTAAGTTAACCAGGTATTGATTAATTTCTTTATCTATTTCAGCAATGGATGTTTTCATGTTTTAAAGTTAATAAAAATTATTATCAATTTACAGCTGCTACTTCCGGCAGGGTTTCACTTTCGTATCCGCAATCAGTACATTGATATACATTTTCTGCAGAAACAGCATAGGCTGAAAAAAGCCATGTAGTTATTGCCGTTAAAATATTTTCTGTGCTTCTTTTGGGGACCAATATAAATTTATGTGAGCCGCATAGGGGACAAACAAGCTGCCTGTCAGAAGCTGAATTCATTTCCCTCAACAACTTTCTTACTTTATGCTCTTCATTTCTTCTTACAACCAGTTTAATTCCACCGATAGCATTTGACAAAAAAGGATCTATTGTAACAACGTATTCATCTTTTAAATAACATTCAACACCGGCAGCCCTTAATCTTGTCAACTGTATATTGGCTTTAAAATAATTATCGAATGTCTCTATGATAACTAAATCCATTCAGGTGTTATTTATCGCTTATCAATATTGAAGAGTTTCCTTTTCCCATAACTACTATTTTAGAATTTTGACTGAGCGCAATTTCTTTCATTGCTTTTATCTGCTCGTATTGTAATTGCTGATCAGTTAATCCTGTATTTATGATTCGTTGATAATCGGCAATACCCTGGGCTTCCACCCTTTTTCTTTCAGCTTCCTGCTTTTCTTTAAGTAAAACAAATTCCATTTTCTTAGCATCCTGCTCAGCATTTATTTTTGATTCAATGGATGCTTTTACTGAATTGGGAAGGGTAATATTTCTTACCAGTAATTGTTCAAGCAGTAATCCCCTTTTCTTAAAATCTTCATCGATACTTCTATAGATGCGCTGCTGAAATTCATCCCGTCTTGTGCTGAACAATTCGATTGCCTGGTAGTACACGGCATTATCACGAATTTTTGTTCTGGTAATAGGTCGTACAATTTTATCTTTATAGTCAAGTCCGGTTTGCTGGTATAATTTGGGAGCATCAATAGCGCCAACCCTGTATAAAACCGTAAGATCAATTGTAACTTCCAACCCATCACTTGTTAAAACACGAATTGCATCATCTCCGACCTTTCCACCTTCATCATTTACACCGCTCATGGTATAGTTTTGTGTTTTTACATCCACCTTTTTAATCTCATATAATGGGTTTACAAAATGAAGCCCGCTTTGCAGCACATCTTTTTTTACACTTCCGAATAAAACCTTAATACCAATTTCCCCTGCATTTATCTGTACAATGGAAGAAAAAATAATACCTAAAACAATAAGCAATACGCCAATAAGCCGACCAATATTCCGGAATCTATGCAATGCAACATTATTTTTTACAACTATGCCGGTAACACCAAAAATTATCAGACCAAGGATAATGAGTAACATAAGAGAAAGTTTACCCTCTAAATCTCCCTAAAGGGAGACTTTTGAAGCTTTTTTAAAAATTAAAGTTTATAAAAGGTAAGAAAGATACATTTTTTATTTACGATAAACTTGGATCCTATTTCTGCAGACAAGGCTAATGTGCAATAGCAAGTCCTATCTTTAGGGGGATTCAGGAGAGTTATGTATTCAGCATCAAAGGCATTACCAGCATCAGCAATTCTTCATTTTCATCAGCCTCTGTCGGTTTAATAATTCCCGCTTTTGTTGGAGTGCTCAGTTCAATAACCACTTCATCAGTGTCAGCAGCGTTTAGCATTTCTATTAAAAATTTTGCATTAAAAGCAATCTGAAGATCTTCACCATCGTACTGGCAAGCCATTCGTTCATTTCCTTCAAAACTAAAATCAACATCCTGTGCTGCTAACTGCAATTCGCTGCCGCTAATGCTCAATGCAACCTGGTTAGTGCTCTTATTACTGAATACACTTACACGGCGCAGTGCACTTTGAAAATCATTTTTATTTACTGTCAGCTTGTAAGGGTTATCTGTTGGTATCACTACTTTATAATCAGGGAATCTTGCGTCAATCAATCGGCATACCAGCTCAGTACCATCATGTTTTACAAAGAGATGATTGCTGTTGTAAGAAATCTGCAGCTCATCATCGTTATTAGGTAAGGCACTCTTTAATAAGTTCAATGGTTTTTTAGGAACGATAAAGGTGTCTGTTTTGGGAGAGCTTACATCAATTCTTTTATAACGAACCAAACGATGAGCATCAGTGGCAACGCATGTTAAAGAATTTTTATCGAGTTCAAAATAAACTCCTGTCATGGCTGGCCTAAGGTCATCATTGCTAACAGCAAATAAACTTTTATTTATTGCTGTAACCAGTGCAGAAGATGTCATTGTAAAAGAAGTTGCAGCATCTGCTACCGGTTCCTTGGGAAAATTATCAGGATTTTCTCCCATTACCTTATACTTACCGTTATCACTGGTTATTTCTACACTAAAATTCTTATCGATGTTGAAAGTTAGCGGTTGCTCAGCAATATTCTTTAATGAGTCCAGCAGAATTTTCGAAGGGATACAAACCTTTCCGCTGTCCTTTGCCTCAATGTCAAGGTGAATTTTCATAACAGTCTCCAGGTCGGTGGCCACCACAGTAAGTTTATTCTTTTCAATCTCGAATAAAAAATCTTCCAGTATAGGCAAAACCGTATTGGCATTAATTACGCCGCTTATCTGCTGCAGGTGTTTTAGTAATTGAGAAGAGGAAACGATGAACTTCATATAAAATTTATTAGATAGCCAAAGATAAAAGAATTTAGTTTGTTCCAAAGGAATCCCTTTTTGGATAGTTTTGTGGTTTTTAATTGCCCCCTTTTCAACCATGAATTTTAAAAAACTTTCTAAAGAACAGGCATTACCAAAAATAAAGCAGTATTGCGCTTACCAGGAAAGGTGTCATAAAGAAGTAAAAGAAAAGCTTTATTCATTAGGTC
>MWYX01000035.1 GCA_002050465.1 Chitinophagales bacterium 65-1 | reverse complement strand
CAATTAATCCAATCGTATTGGTCTTGCCGCTTTTTAAACTTTTGGCAATCAGGTTGGGTTGATATTTTAATTTTGTTGCTACCTTGCGAATCTTTATAGCAATATCCTTACCCACCCTTGCTTCTTTTTCCTTGCCATTCAGCACATAAGAAACCAATGCGGTAGAAACACCCACATGACGGGCAACATCTTTTATAGATACTTTTCGTTCGATAGTTCAAAATTAGCTTAATCGTTTAAATCAGCAAAAAAAATTTTCTTCTTCTAATAGTAGTTATAAAATCACTACTGCAGAAATCGTCATACCCGGCATCATTAATGAAGCCGCAGAAAAATCTTTTACCGCCTAAACTTCCATTTAATCATTATGAATTTAAATACTTTCCATAATCATTTTGATTTTTCATTTGTTCCCCGTAGAGTATACTTCATAGATTGAGTAACTTATTAGAAGTTTTTTAATGAGTTTTCTTTACATTTACTGCAAAATTTTAAAGTATTATTGGTAGCTCTTTATTTAAGGTATTTATTCGGACATTCTACATTTTAGACTTTTGAAAAATATTAAGGGACAAGGATTTATGAACTGCTAAAAGTCCCGTCCGGTCCGCACAAAATATAAGCCTCGTAAAATTTTTTGTTTGCGAGGCTTTGTTTTAACCAAACTGCTGAGCAGGTCTTAGTTTTAGTGTTGAAACTTACGTCCCTCCAATATCAAAACCAGAGTCTTTATCTTAAATAGATATATAAAAGCTTAATTTCACTTTGGTATGATTATTTTTCATTAATTGCAATATTGTCTATACATCTATACATATATTAGAATATGTCATCCAAAAACTAAAAATGATTAATAGAAGAGCTGCTGTTTTATTACTGGTTGTTAATTTTACTGTATGCTTTTCTTATACATATACCAGCTTTGCTCAAAAAGCTGAAAAAGGATGGGTCAATCTGTTTGATGGAAAAACATTGAACGGTTGGAAAATACTTGGGGGTAAAGCTATTTATTCCGTAGAAGAGGGAGTTATTGTAGGTACTACAGCAGCAAATTCCCCTAACACTTTTCTTGCTACAGAAAAAGAATATGGTGATTTTATTTTGGAAGTGGATATAAAATTGGAAAGTGAGAAGGGCAATTCAGGTGTGCAGACACGTAGCCACTTTGAACCTGATGCAAAAAATGGACAAGGTTTAGTTTATGGAAGGCAGGTGGAACTGGATCCTTCACAACGTAAATGGAGCGGAGGTATTTATGATGAGGGCCGAAGAAAGTGGTTATATCCGCTTTCACTAAATCCCAAAGCTAAAAATGCATATAAGCCAAATGACTTTAATCATTTTAGGATTGAATGCATTGGTAAGGAGTTGAAAGTATGGCTGAATGATATACCAACAGCGTATCTCGTAGATACTATCGATCAAAAGGGTTTTATTGCATTACAGGTTCATTCTGTTAGTAATGCAGAACAGGTTGGTAAAAAAGTGTGGTTTAAAAATATAAGAATTAAAGTTACCAACTTAACACCTGCCAATTTTCATCAGGATATTTATGTTATGAATTATATACCTAATACATTAACTGATTATGAAAAAAAGCGTGGTTGGCAATTATTATTAGATGGAAAAACTTCTAAAGGTTGGATGAGTTTTCGTAAATCTGCCTTTCCGAAAAAAGGATGGCAAATAAAAGATGGCGTTATTAATGTTTTGCCTGCTGAAGGTAAAGAAGCAGCTAACGGAGGAGACATTATAACAAAAGAGCAATTTAAAGCATTTGATCTTTCATTTGAATTCAAACTATCCCCGGGTGCAAACAGCGGCATAAAATATTTTGTTACACTAACTGAAAATAATACCGGGTCGGCAATAGGGCCTGAATACCAGTTGTTAGATGATTCATTACATCATGATGCTAAGTTAGGAAAGGATGGTAACCGCACTCTGGCATCTTTATATGACCTTATAAAAGCAGATAAACCAGCTGCTGCCATTCGGCCGATAGGGGAATGGAACATAGGAAGAATTGTAGCATATCCTAATAATAAAGTTGAACATTATCTTAATGGATTTAAAGTATTGGAGTATACACGAGGGTCAACAGAATTTCAAAAGCTTGTATCTGTAAGCAAATACAAGGTGTGGAAAAACTTTGGAGAAGCCCCACAGGGCCATATTCTTTTGCAGGATCATGGAAATGCGGTAAGTTTTAGAAGTATTAAGATTAAACCATTATAAAAGATCTCTTATGAAAAAACTATTACTTTATGCATCTATAATTTTTCTTACTATCTTATATTTTGATTTACATGCTCAAACAAAAACCTCAAATAATACATATTTTGAATTAAGGGTATACCATTTCAGCAACAGTCAACAGGAAGATATTTTAAATAATTTCATGCAAAATCAACTTATCCCGTATTTACATAGCAGTGGTATTAACAACATTGGCGTATTTAAGTCAGTTGCTAACGATACAGCATCTGATAAGAGGTTTTATGTTTTTATTCCTTTCAAATCTTTTAAACATTGGGAAAAATATTTACATCGCTCAAAGCTAAATGATCCGGCGGTATATGGTAACAATCAATATGCAAATGCAGTAAATAGTAATCCATCATATACCAGGATGGAGACCGTTTTTTTACGTGCTTTTAAATTTATGCCGAAGTTATCAGCGGTTAAATTAAAGGCTCTTCAAAGTGAAAAAATATATGAACTGCGCAGTTACGAAAGCGCCGGCGAAAGGCTTTTTCAAAATAAAGTACACATGTTTAATGAAGGTGGAGAAATAGATATTTTTACCAGGTTGGGCTTTAATGCGGTATTTTATGGGGAAGTAATTCATGGAGATAAAATGCCTAATCTTATGTATATGACTTCCTTTGCCAACATGAAGGATAGAGATGAACATTGGGCCGCATTCAGAATTGATAGCGCATGGAAAACCTTATCAGCAAAAAAAGAATATGAGAAAAATGTTTCAAAAATTGAAATAATATTTTTGAAATCAACAAATTATTCTGATCTATAGAATGAATTTATTTAGATGTTTTTGTTATTGTTATTCTAATCGCTTGAATACATTTATTACCTTGCCTGTAAATTGTAAATCATATTAGGATAAATTATTATGGCAGAAGTTTTTAAAAGACAATTTTTGGATTTTGAACAGCCGATAAAGGAATTGTACGAACAAATAGAGGATAATCAAAAGCTGGCTTCCAAAAATTCCAGGATGGATTATGCTCCAATTATTAAACAATTGGAAGATAGCATTCTTGTAAAGCGCAAAGAAATTACAGAGCATTTAACCCCATGGCAAAAAGTTCAGCTTAGCCGTCACCCGGATAGGCCTTATACGCTGGAATATATTGATAAAATGTGCCACAATTTTGTTGAAATGCATGGTGATAGAAATGTAAAAGATGATAAGGCTATGGTAGGTGGGTTTGCTCAGCTGGATGGAGACACTATTATGATAATAGGGCAGCAAAAAGGCACCAACACCAAAATGCGCCAGTATAGAAATTTTGGAATGGCCAATCCTGAAGGTTATAGAAAAGCGTTGCGTTTAATGCGATTGGCGGAGAAGTTCAATAAACCGGTTGTTACCTTAATTGATACTCCCGGGGCCTTCCCGGGGCTGGAGGCAGAAGAACGTGGGCAAGGTGAGGCAATTGCGAGAAATATTTATGAAATGCTACGGTTAAAAGTGCCGGTTATATGTATAATAATTGGCGAAGGGGCAAGTGGAGGCGCTTTAGGAATTGGGGTAGGCGATAGAGTTTTTATGCTGGAGAATAGTTGGTACACTGTCATCTCTCCTGAAAATTGCAGCACCATACTTTGGCGCAGCTGGGAGAAAAAAGAAGTTGCTGCAGAACAATTAAAATTAACTGCTGATAACATGCTGAAGTTTGGCTTGGTAGATGGCATTATCCCCGAACCTTTAGGAGGGGCACATTGGAATTATGATGAAGCAGCACAACATTTAAAAGATTATTTAATACCCGTAATAAAAGAATTAAAGCATATACCTGCTGATGAAAGGGTAAAGCAACGCATAGAAAAATTCAGTAAAATGGGCTTTTGGGAAGAAACGGAGCCAGTAGTTAATAGTCATAGTCAATAGGGCATTGGGCAATCAACTATGAACTATGAACTAAATCACAGAAGTCTCTAAATCAAAAAATCATAAATAATAAAAATGTCTTTAAGAAATGTATTAAAAGGAACAGGCGTAGCATTGGTAACTCCTTTTAAACAAAATTTTGAAGTAGATTTTAATTCGCTTGAAAAAGTAATTAATTATGTTATTAATAATGGCTGTAAATATTTGGTAAGCCTTGGCACTACAGGCGAAACACCTACATTAAGTGAAGAAGAAAAAAATGCAATAATTTATTTTACTTATGATGTTGTAAAAGAAAGGATGCCCATAGTGATTGGGATCGGCGGAAATAACACAAAAGAAATCTGCAAAAATTTAGAAACCTATCCTTTGCATAAAGCTGTAGCTGTTTTAAGCGCAAGCCCTTATTATAACAAACCTTCACAGGAGGGAATTTATCTGCACTATAAAGCATTGGCTGAGGCTTCTCCAAAGCCTGTTATTTTATATAATGTTCCCGGCAGAACAGGAAGTAACATTACTGCTTCAACAACATTAAAATTAGCAGAAGAGGTTGAAAATATTGGTGGCATAAAAGAAGCAAGTGGCAATATGATACAATGCATGCATATATTAAAAGACAGGCCTGAAAGATTTTTAGTGGTAAGCGGGGATGATCATCTTACCTTACCACTTATAGCATGTGGAATGGATGGAGTTATAAGTGTAGCTGCGAATTGTTTTCCTAAAGAATTTTCAGAAATGGTTAGACTTGCACTGCATGATGATCTTAATAAAGCCCGAATATTACATTATCAATGCCTGGAAGGAAACGACCTGTTATTTGCCGAAAATAATCCTGCAGGGGCAAAAGCATTTTTATCAGAACTGGGAATTATTGAAAATGTTTTACGGCTGCCATTAGTGCCTTTGAGTAAAGAACTGCACAAAAGAGTGAAACATTATTTGTTTCACTCTTTTAAACAATAAAAAATTTTCTAATTATTTATTTTACCCAGTTAATGGTTACTGATTTTACATCTCTTGAATTAGTGCCGATCATAATTTGAAATTCTCCGGGTTCCCAATCATACTTAAGATCATAATTATAAAATTTTAGATCTTCAGGAGTAATATTGAAGGTTACCGTTTTTGTTTCGCCTGGTTTTAGATCAATTTTGAAAAATCCTTTTAATTCTTTTAAAGGTCTTGTTATACTGCCTACAACATCACGAACATATAATTGCACCACTTCTTTTCCACTTCTGCTGCCTGTATTCGTTACAGTGACTGATGCATTTAAAGTTTGATTTCCTTTTAATGATTTATTGCTAACCTTTATATCACTATAATTAAAAGTTGTATAACTCAAACCATAACCGAAAGGATAAAGCGGATCATTGGAAACATCTAAATAGTTAGAACGGAATTTCTGGAACCATTTTCCCTCCGGTAAAGGACGACCTGTATTTTTATGATTGTAAAAGATGGGTACCTGACCTATATTTTGTGGGAAAGTAGTAGTTAATTTTCCTGATGGATTCATATCGCCAAACAAAACATCCGCAATTGCTGTCCCGGCTTCTGTACCCCCAAACCAAACATTCAATATCACAGGTACATATTCCTGTTCCCACTTTAATGCCAGTGGTCTTCCTGTAAACAAAACTAAAACTAAAGGTTTGCCGGTTTTCAATAATGCCTGTAATAGATTTTTCTGCGCCTGTGGAATTTCAATATTACTGCGGCTGCTGGATTCACCGCTCATTTCCGCTGACTCACCCAATGCAGCAACAATTACATCAGACTGATTAGCTATGCTAATTGCTTCCTGCATTATTTCATTAGCAGGACGACTATCCCTGCGTAAAGATTTACCGAACATACCTGCCCGATCTTCAAATAAGCTATCCTCATCCAGGTTGGAACCTCTTGCCATTAAGATTTTTACATTGTTTCCAGCTACCTCCTTCATCCCTGTAAATAAGGAGATCGCTTTAGAAAAATCAGTTGCGACGCTCCATGTGCCGGGCATATTTTCTTTATTATCTGCAAGAGGACCAATTAATGCTATAGTGCCACTTCTTTTTAATGGTAATACATTATTTTGATTTTTCAGCAGCACAAAACTTTGTGCAGCAATTTCTCTGGCTACTTTACGATTAGCACCTGTAAAAATTTCTGTCTGTGATCTTTTAATATCAGTATAGCGATAAGGATCATCAAATAAGCCAAGCTTGTATTTTGCTTCCAGTATTCTTCTGCATGCAAGGTCAATCTGTTGCTGTGTAACCTTTCCTTCTTTTAAAGATTTGGTAAGCGTAGTTAAAAAACCTTCACCAACCATATCCATATCCACACCGGCTTTTAATGAAAGTGCTGAAACTGTTTGCAGATCGCCTATGCCATGGTCAATCATTTCATTAACTGCTGTATAATCGGTAACCACGAAACCGTTGAAGCCCCATTGTTTGCGCAGCACAGCAGTCATCAGCCATTTATTAGCGCTTGCTGGTATCCCCTCTATTTCATTAAAAGAAGTCATCACACTTCCAGCACCAGCATCAACTGCTGCCTTGTATGGCGGAAAATATTCATTATACATTCTTACCCGGCTCATGTCTGTTGTGTTATAATCACGGCCACCTTCTGCAGCGCCATACAATGCAAAATGTTTTACACATGCCATTATAGTATTATTTTTTTTAAGATCATTTCCCTGGTAACCTTTAACCATAGCTTTAGCAATTTGTGAACCGAGGTATGCATCTTCTCCTGATCCTTCTGCAATCCTTCCCCAGCGTGGATCACGTGCGATATCCACCATTGGAGAAAACGTCCAGCATATACCGTCAGCACTTGCTTCATTGGCTGCTATCCTTGCACTTCTTTCAACAGCCTGCATATCCCAGGTGCAGGATAAGCCCAATGGAATAGGAAAAGTGGTTTGGTATCCGTGGATCACATCCATCCCGAATATTAATGGAATTTTTAAACGACTTTGTTCAACCGCTACCTTTTGTACGTCACGAATTTTTTCTACACCCTTAATATTGAAAAGGCCTCCCACTTTTCCATCTTTAATTTTTTTAGCTATGTCTGAGCTACCTGCCTGCCCTGTTGTTATATCACCAGCGCCGGGTAAATTCAATTGCCCAAGCTTTTCTTCCAGCGTCATTTTTTTCATCAATGCATCAATGAAAGATCTCATCCGGTAACTATCGGATTTTGCTTCCTGTGTTTGTGCATGCACCTGTGCAACACAAAACATTATAACTACTATTAAAAAATTTTTGAGCATGTGATTTAATTTTTAATACAATAATCGTTTTTATTATTCTGAAAAGCTATTTCATTAATTTATGCAACACAATAACATTGCCGCCTCCCGAAGATAACACCAGCTTTGATACAGTTGTTTTATTAACAACTGTTTTTTTCTTTATGAGATGATTTGCATTTTCATCATTATCAGGGGCATCACTATAAATCTCTGCTGAATAATTGCCCGCAGGTAAAAAATCCAGCTTTAATTTTATTTCCCTTGCTTTTAAATTGGTAACTGTTCCTATATACCAAACATCATCTTTGCGTCTTGCAATGGAAATATATTCTCCAACTTTTGCATCCGCAACATGGGTTTTATCCCACACTGTCGGAATATTTTTTAATAGTTCAAAGCCGGGCTCACCAATGTATGCCTCCGGATAATCACATAGCATTGGCAAATAATTTTCCAGAACAACATACATAGCCAGCATGTGACAGCGGGTGCTCATAGCATAAGGACGAAAATTTTGTACAACAAATTTTGAATAAGGTAAAGCCCTGAATCCACCCAAATGATAATCAGTTGAGCCTGCAAGCATTCTTGTAAAGAAAATATCCATATCAGCATCGGGGCTTACAAGATTATCCCATTTATGATGCTCATAATTTAAGGTGCCCTCACGGGTAAGTTCATTAGGCCAGGTGCGGCTAAGGCCAGTAGGTTTATATGATCCATGAAACTGGATATGCAAATGATGCTTTGCTGCTTTTTGTAATATTTCTGTTTGAATATTTACCATTTCCTGGTCATCCCTGTCTAAAAAATCTACCATCATACCATTAATACCCCATTTTTCAAATAAGGTAAAAGCCTCATCTAATTTTGGATATAGCGCTTTCCAGTGTGTCCATACACGGATCTCTACATTTTTTGATTTAGCATAATCGCAAACCTTTTTAATATCTAATTCTGCAACAGGTTTTGTTATATCTACATTCTTGCCCGGCTGATAACCCTCGCCATCATTGGTGTACCATTCATGCCCGCCATACTCTACAATGGTATGGGACTTAATATTGTTGGCTGCACAAAAATCAATATAATATTTGTTTGTTTCAAAGTTATTGCCTCCCTTTATGTGAGGAGGAATTATGGTGCCATTCCACCACGGAAAAGTTGTAGTGCCCGGTTTTAACCAGCCCCAGTCTTTAATTTTTGTTGGCTCATTTAAACTTGTAATAATATTGGATTCTATCAATGCGCCAATTCGTTTGTTTATTAATAATACACGCCATGGGCTTTTGTGCGGTAGTGTGGCTTTTACTTTAATAGCAGTTTGATTGGGTAATGGTGAAAGCACCCCGGAAACGATACCATTATGTTTTATTAAATACATGCCGGCATAATCCAGCAATGCAGCTTCTGTTATAGCTACATATGTTTGGTTAGGGAATTGAAATAATGCAGGCATGTCCATTAATGTATCTTCTTTTAATTTACTTAATGGCGTGGTAGTATAAAGTCCCTCATGCGATGAAGTATAATTCGGAAGCAGCAATGCCTTTACTACCGGATCAGCAGTAAATTTAAATTCAGTCTGTTCTTCTAAAAGTGTGTATGAGGTTTTACTTTGCTTTGGCAATACGTACCTGAAAGCAATGCCATCATTAAAAGTTCTAACTTCTAAGTTGACCTTATAATTTTTTATACCCAGCAGAGAAACAATCACCTGCCTGTAATGATTGTTCACTCTTTTTGCTTTACCTACTATCAGCTCATAATTTTCCTTAACCTCAGTATAAACCGGGGGCTGATTAATACTAGGATTTTTAAGTGTTGTTTTATCTTCAAAAACAAGATTTAATGTTGAATTTTTGATCAGGGTATTTTTTTTATAAGCTATCGAATATTCAGGAAGGCTTTTATTAAACTGCAGGGTAAAAACAATATTACCATCAGGAGATGTTAAGCGAACTTCTTTCTGGGCAAAAAGAGATGCGGCTATAAATAGAAGACAGGGGCTAAGTTTTATTTTTAAGTTCATAGTAGTATGATAGTTACCTCATTATTTTTTTAAATAAGGTTTGATAGCTTTCTGCCATATTTTATAGCCCTCAGCAGTCATATGCAGTTTATCTTCTAAAAAAATATCATCCATTGGCTTGCCATTTGGTTTTAGCATTTTATGATATACATCTACAAAACCTGTTCTTTTATTTTTACTTAAATAATTTTTGATCATTATGTTGGCTGCTGTCATTTTTGGCATCAGGTGCACCCGGCTGGGACTCGGTTTTAGTGAAACAAAAACTATGGGAACGCTTGGCAATCTTTTTCTTATCAGTACAAATAATTTTTTAAAACGATTAAAAACCATTTGAGCTGTAACAGTATCAGAAGCAGCCAGGTCGTTTTCGCCGCAATAGATAACTATTTGTTTTGGATGATAAGGAAAAATAATCTTATCAGCATATCGTATCACATCTGGTAAAGAGGAACCTCCAAAACCACGATTAATAATTTTTTGCCCTGGAAAATAATTATGCACATCAGTCCACATTGTAAAAGAAGAGCTCCCAACAAAAAGTATCTGGTTTTTGGAAGGAAATTTAATACTGTCTTGTTTTTTAAAATTTTGGATATCATCCCAAAAAGGAGGCAGCGTAGTTTGTGCAAGCAGCTCTGTTGTTACTAGTAAAAAAAGAAAAACACCTGTTACTTTTAGTTTTTTCATTTGCATTTGTTTAAAGTATGCTACTCTACCTTCTTCATCGCCATGCGGACTGATACTCCATTCTCATTTATGGATTCAATTGTAAAATAATAGGTCTTTTGCGAATCCATCGTTTTTAACCAGTATTCATTATTGCTATGCACCATAATGCTTGTGTATAGTTTATCAGGATGAGTGCCATAATAAATATTGTAGGCAAAAGCATTATCAACCGGACTCCATTTAATAAAGGCGCTTCGTTTATCTTTTTCAGTACGCAATACAATAAACTGTTTAACCGAATCCGGTTTAGCGCCATTGCCGTTACCAAAAATTCTAAAACCACTTAAAGCAAATTTACCTGTAGGCATGTGGATATTTTCGAGTTTAATGTAGCGTGTCTGCACCGGTGTTGAAAGCTCTACATAATCATGCGGAACATCCGTTTTATTGTTACTCTTATCTCTTAGTACATTCCATTTTTTACCATCAGCGGAATAATATATTTTGTATTGATGATACTGATCTAACCGTTTTCCTAACCTGTCTTGAGCAACATCCTGGTCAGCATAGTTAATTTGTATCGCATTTACAGTTGATATTTTTCCAAGATCAGATTGGTACCATTCGCCTTTATTTGCAGTAGCTGCACTCCAATATGTTTTCATCAGTTCGTCAACTGCATTGTTGGGGTGATAACCACCTAAAGTAGAAGAGGCTTGCACAGGCTTATTATAATTCAGCAGCATCCATCCGGTAAACCAGGCAGACCCCGGAGAATTAGAAAATTGAAGGGAAGATTTTCTAATTCCATCTTCTCCCTTTCCTCCCCCGCTGGGGGAGACAGAGGGGGCTGGAATGTAATGCGGATAATCACCGAATGTAGTGTTGCACCACATTACATCATCTTTATCAAATCCTGTTGGCCAAATTCCTAACCTTCGTTCAAAAGTATTTTTAACTGACACTACTGTTGTTGATATATGCCAGTAATTATTGAAATTATCCTGGAACGTAGCTCCATGCCCGGCTCCACGTACATAACCACCCAACTTAAAACTCAATGGATCCGAGACTGGTGTAAAAGGACCTAATGGACCTTCGCCGATCAGCAACCCATCAGCATAACCACTGAACTCAGTACCGGGGGCGCCATATTGCAAATAATATTTGTTCTTATATTTTGTCATGTGCGATCCTTCTATAAAAGGATCTAAAAAGGTATTGTCCATATGTTCGCCGAAACGTTGCCATCCATAACGCCATGGTTCCAGCAAATACATTTCCTGCCGTGTGCCAATCGGCTGCATGGTTTTGCGGTTTAATTCAATACCATACATGGGATATCGGTTACTGCTTCCATTATACATATATAAACGACCATCATCATCGGTAAAAAAACTTGGATCCCATCCGCCGATTTCAAATGAATCTACCAGAGGCTTCCAGACATTATTTTTAGGGTCGGTACTCATCCATATTGAAAATTTGCTTGTGTACGTGGAACCGAAAACTATCATGGTATCTCCAATTATTCCAACTCCCGGAGCACACAATTCATCATACGTTCCTGTATTCCATGGACGTAAAAATCTTTTAGAGATATATTTCCAATTCAGCATATCACTGCTCCACCAATAGCCCCACTGGTTGGTTGAAAACAAATAGTAATCATTTTTATAAGTTACTACAACCGGATCTGCCGTTGCTCGGTGCCTGCCCCATTCGCTGAAATTCGGGATGGGGGTGTAACCATAATCGATATTTATAGGGTTGCAATAAGTGGTTTGTTTTTTCTGTGCCACCACATTAAGCGGAATGGCAAAAAATAAATAAATAATTATGGAGCTAACTCTCATGATTCTAAGTTATTTAGCCGTAAATTTATTTTAAAGCCTGATCCTTTTCTTTTAATAAAAAGTTTGATCCTTCCCCCAATCCATCTCCTTTCCATTGTAGCATAGCCTCGTCTGGTACCGCTTCCAGCGGAAGAATACTATATCCTGATGGTTCATTATATGGAATATTAGCGCTTCTGTTATACACAGAGATCAATGACCACCTTGAGTTCTCAGAAAGATTAGCTGCTGATCGATGGAGGATATTGCTATGAAAAAATAATGCATCACCGGGCTGCAATTCTACATAGACCAATTCCATAGTTTTTAATGCCAGATCAACATAATGTTGCGATGCCCCAACTTGTTCACCGGCAATCCCATGTTCTATCCTCCCCATTTTGTGCGATCCTTTTATTACCTGGATGCATCCATTTTTTTTATTAGCTTCAGTTATAGCTACCATTATAGACATCATTTGATCGGGGAATAAAAATTCATTCTTATACCAGTAGCCATAATCCTGGTGCCATTCCCACGCACCACCAACTTTTGGTTCTTTTTGCATCAGCTTACTATGAAAATGGCATACGGGTGAATCTCCATCCATTAACTGATTAGCAGAATCAACCATTCGCCTACTTTTTGTTAGCAATCCATAAGTATCCTGGCCAGGAAAGTACCATAAGGAAAGTTTTGTTTTTTTTCCTTCCTGGTCATTCAGATCAAAAGCATGCTTTTTCATTGTGTCATCTTCAATGGCAATTGAATACAGCTTGTTTACTTCCTTTACAGATAAAAAACTTTTTACAATAAGGTAACCATTAAGTTGATAGTCGATTTTTTGTAGCGGAGTTAGCTTAAAATTTATCATATAAATATTTATTATGCAAATGTATATCTGAAACCATCACCATTATTTTGTTTAATTAATCCAGGGGCTTTCAAAGCCTAATTTAGTTAATCCATTTTTTATTTCAGGCGAACTCATAAATAATTTCCATAATAAACCGGTACGATAATTTTCCATCATCACTACAATTGGTCCCTGATCAATGGCAAGATATTTTTTTGGATACCAGTTTTCTGTTTCACTAAATGCATCATAAAATCCATATGTTCCCCACAATTTATCTTTCATATTATTATACCAATGCCTCATTGCCTGTTTTGAATATTCAGGTGTATATGGCATGGATGCAAGCGCCGCCGTTGGTGAAATTACTCCAAGGTCATTTATATAGCCGGGTGCATGGGCTGCATAACCTTTTACAGAATAGCTGGCAGTAAGCCCCCAGCTATTATTTGTATATCCTTTATATTTTTTTGGATTATCTACGCACCAGCCATGATTTATTAAAGCCTGATTTTTATTTTCTTCCCAGTAATCTGCATACTTATCTTTTAATCCATGTGGGTCTAAACCCAGATAAGAATAATGAGCCCAAAAAAGTGGTCCGCCATAATCAGGAGCTCCGTTGTGAGAAAGATGCAATGTATAACCATACTTTGTTGTAGTGTCTTTAATAGCACCCCTTTTTGCCCAGCCCTCGTGATAAACTTCTGCAGGAATTGAATGAGTAGGAGAGGAAGCTGCCAGTACATACATTATTAAACATTCATTGTAACCTGTTACAGCAAAATTCATTTCCCAATTATACGTTGGGCTCCAGTGCCAATACAAAACATTCTTTCCATTACGATACCAATCGAACTCTACTTCTTTCCAAAGTTTATCAATTTTTTTTGCAAGATTTTTTTCTTCAGCATTTCCATTTTGAAAATATTGCCGAACACATAATAAGCCCTGAAGCATAAAAGAAGTTTCAACCAGATCGCCGCCATCATCTTTTTTGCCAAATGGTTTTACCTTTCCTGTTTCGCCATATATCCAGTGGCTCCATGCGCCATGAAAGCGATCAGCTTTTTGTAGAAAGCCTACAATTTTTTCCAATCTTTTTCTGCCCTGTTCTCTTGTAATAAAATTTTGATTGATGCCTGCAAGTATTGCCATTACACCAAAGCCGCTGCCGCCGCTGGTTACAACGTTTTTATCATCGGCAGGATAAATTCCATCTTCATGAAATCTTTCTCTTGCCATTCCGCTATTTGGCTCTGCACCATCCCAGAAGTATTGAAAAGTTTTGTGCTGAACCAAGGTATATAATGCATCTTCTTCTTTTGAAACATTTACTAAATCACTTGTTGTTTTTTTTAATGAATTGCATGATGCAAACAATAAAAAGAGAAAGGCAGATATAATTAAGCTTCTATTCGCTTTCATTTTAATTTTTTTTATAACCCGTTCATCTTACTTAATTTTCCGATACACTCTACATAGTCAACTTCCATACTCATAGGGAAAGCATTATTATTTACTCCTTTCTGCCCACCCCAGTTTCCGCCCACAGCAATGTTTAAAATCAAAAACATTTTATTATCAAATGGCCAATATTCATAACCTTTATTTTCGTTTACAAATGAAAAAAAGACTTTGCCGTTTACAACTACTTTAATTATTTTATTATTCCATTCCACGGTATAAACATGAAATGCTGAAGAGCAATCCGGAACAAATATTGTATCTGTTTTTTGCGTGCCGATGCTTTGATAATATTTTTTGCAATGAATTGACCGTGTATATATCCCTGGTGAAAACCGACATGCTCCATGATGTCAATCTCCCCATCGTCTGGCCACACTTTTATACTATCGGCAAGCATCCATATTGCCGGCCATGATCCGACTCCTTTCGGAATTTTAGCTTTCACTTCAATTTTTCCATATTGCCATGAAGCTTTCCTTTTGGTAACAAGCCTCGCCGATGTATAATTAAAAGAATCAATTTTTTCTTTTCTTGCTTCGATAATCAACCTGCCATTTTCCACTCTTGCATTCTGCGGTTTATTATCGGTATAATACTGCAGTTCATTATTTCCCCATCCGTTATTATTTCCTGTTTCATAATTCCATTTGATTGTGTCCGGCAAACCCTTGTAATTAAATTCATCGCTCCAAACCAAACGCCAGTCTGACTTATTTGTTTGAGCAAAGCAACAAATAGAAACCATTAATCCCATTGCTGTTAATAATACAGTTTTGATCATGGACTCTTTATTTTAAATCAAAGATATGGCGCTGTAAATCCAAGGTTACGCATACCGGTTTTTACCTCAGGGCAACTTGTAAATAAATTCCATAACAAACCACTTCTGTAATTTTCTATCATTATAATTATTGGTCCCTGGTCAATAGCAAGATACGAATCTGCAAACCATGCATCATGTAAACTAAAAGCATCTTTAAAGCCGTAAGGCCCCCAAATTTTATCTCCGAGCTTATAATAAAAAAATTTGAGCGCCTGCATTGACTCTGTTGGAGTGTATGGAAAAGATGAAAGTGCTGCTGTTGGCGCAATAACTCCAACATCATTTGTAGGTGAGCTTGCAGTGTAACCTCCTTGTATATCGCTTGATGTTAATCCCCAGCAAAGATTGCTGTAGCCGTAATAGCCTTTGGGATTTGCTTTGCAATATTCGTAATTGATCTTTGTGTGATTTACTGTTTGTGTTTGGTAATTTGCATAAGCATCGCTTAAGCCATTTGGATTGATGCCCAAAAAAGAATAGTGCTCAAAGAAAAGCGGACCTCCCAAAGCCGGACCCAAAGGCAACTGGTAGCCGTAGTAAGAATTATTATTTCTCATCGCTCCGTTTGCTGCCCAGCCATTATCATAAACAATTTTGGGTATAGAATAACCTGTCGATGATGCAGATGTTACATAAGTTATAAGCGCTTCATTCCATCCGCGAATTTGAAAATTCATATCCCAATTATAATTTGGGCTCCAGTGCCAGTACAATACATTTTGATTGTTTTGACGAAACCAATTCCATTCAACACTGTTCCATAAAGTATTTATATCATTGCGCAGAGCAGTTTCTGCAGCATCTGTGCCATTAAAGAATTGTCGTGCTGTAAGTAGGCCCTGCATTAAGTAAGAAGTTTCAACAAGGTCGGCCCCATTATCTTTTGCGCTGAAAGGAATTACTGCTCCTGTCGTACCATTTAACCAGTGCGGAAATGCGCCATGAAATTTTTGTGCAGTATTTTTTAAAAAACCAACAATGGTTTGCATACGTGCAAGCCCCTGTGCTCTTGTAATAAAATTTCTATTGATACCTGTAACAATTGCCATGATGCCAAAGCCCGAGCCACCACTTGTAATCGTTTCGCCGGAATTATTTCTTTCTCTTGCAAGACCAGAAACAGGATGACCATAATCCCAAAAGTATTTAAAGGTTTGTTGTTGCACAAGATCGAGCAATGCATTATCCGATAGTACCGTAAATTTATCAGTTGAATCAATAGCAGTTGTAAAGCTTATAATAAAATTAGCAGGAAGATTTACTTTTTGATAAGATTGCAGTATTGAAGAAACGTTTATAGTATACTTTGTAATGGGAGACAAACTAGAAGACGGCTGAAGAATTAAAGTACTGTCGTTATTTGTATAAGATAAACTATAATTTACCTGTTGACCTGTAATTGCAATAAATAAAATATTATTTAATACTGATGACCGGTTAACAGGGGTAGTAAAAGAAATTTTAATAACCGGGTTAAGATTTACATTGCTTAAAAAACTTCCATTAACAGGTACACCATTTATTATAAAAGATGAAACATTAAAAGCTGCAGGAGTAACAGGTGTATCAGTACTTTTTTTATTACAGGATATGCAATTAATTATTATAATTAATATCAGCAGGTATTTTTTCATAAATAACAATTTACATTAAAAACTTATTGTATAAAAAGAGGCTGCCAAAAATGGCAACCTCTAAATTATTTACGTTTTAATTACCTGCCTGCTAACTCTAATTGATATAAAGATGTAATCTCATCAGCACTTAGTGCTTTGTTATAAAATCTTACCTCATCCATAGAACCTCTGAATAAGCCTTGAAATCCCTGTATTGGGGAGTTGGCAAAACCCGTAGTACTATTAGGGAATGCACCCAACAAAACCTGAGTTTGTGTTCCCGCAGGCAACACAATATCTCCAAGAGGAACTCCGGGAGCAGGACCGGTGGATCTATACCTAAAATTTTTATTTGATACTAATACACCATTAGCGAAAATGTCAATAAATGATCCAGAAGCATCCCATCTTAATACATAATGAACCCACTTATTAGCTCCAAGAACGGTTTTAAAATCAGTTTCTCTTGCGCCAAAATCATTAATATTATCTCCGCCAAGTCTTGCTCCTGTTTTATAAGTAGCAATTGCGGAATGAAGAACCAATGTATCGTTGTAAGTTTTGGGGCGACCATTCTCTAAATACATATTTACGGGTCCAGAATTCCAATCTGTTTGGGCTGAGGTACCTAATGTTAAGGCAAAAACACCAGTAGGACGAGTGCCAGCACCCTGATTTTCTGTATTTATCCAGGTACTTACAGTAATGCTTCCAAGATTGGTATTTAAAGCAGCAATTGTTGGATATAAAATATATCCACTGTCCAATTTTACAGCTTGTCCTTTTACACCAGTTACAAATGAATTTCTCAAACTTGTTGAAGGTGCAGTTGAAGAAATTCTTTCATTAAGCGTTCCATCAAACGGCCAATGAGCTTTTAAGTTAGCAGCCGCAACTTCGTTGGAGTTATTATAACCACCAATTGGGGGCAATACAACATCGGGAGTTTTTTTCTTACAAGATGTTATTGCAAAGGTTAAAGAAATTGCTGCCAGTAAAATTTTGGAAGCAAAGTAAAATGATTGTTTTTTCATACTGTTTTTTATTTAAGAATTAAAGAATTAAGAATTAAGGGATAAGTATTTTTATATTTTTAAGTTATTCAAATATTATTCCTATGTTTTATTTTGGGAAGATAACTTATCATTGCCATATAGATTTTTTAATATCCGGGGTTTTGCAAAAGTTTACCATTGCTTAAATCAATTTCACGCTGGGGAATAGGGAACAGATCGTGCTTCCCATCAACATACCCTTTACCATGTGCTCTTAAAACCGCACCGGCTCGGCCTGTTCTTCTAAGATCAAACATACGATCGTGCTCAAAAGCCATTTCCACTCTCCGCTCTTTCCATATTGCATTTCTAAGATCTGATTGTAGAACGGCTATTGTGTTTGGTAAGCCTGCACGGTTTCTTATTTGATTTAATGCCTGTTGTGCCGGCAAAATATTTCCCAATTCATTTTCCGCTTCTGCTTTTATAAGAAGAATTTCTCCATAACGGAGTATGCGAATGTTCTTGTTACTATTCCAGTCATCGCCATTAAAGCTTTCCCTGGTTTTGCTTACATACGATTTATAATTATAGCGTGGGTTGCTTGCCTGCGGGCTTACAACAAAACCATCCCAAAGTGTTTGACCGGCAAACATAATAGTAGCCGCTTTGCGTACATCACCGGCTTCATAAGCATTCACCAGATCTTGTGTTGGTGTATTAAATCCCCAACCTAAACCATTGGGGCCACGTGGCGCCTGAGTAACAAAATATCCTTCAACTCCTTTATTTGGAGTGGTACCCTTTGCATTTACCTCCCAAATAGATTCAGATGAAAATTCACCGGCTTCACGCCATATCATTGCATAATTAGTCAGCAATGAATATTGACCGGATGTTATAACTGCATCTGCCATTGTTTTAGCCAGGCTCCATTTTTTTTGATATAATGAAACCTTTGCTAACAGAGCTTGAGCTGCGCCTTTACTTACTCTTCCGTTTTCTGCAGCAGGTACATTTACAGGAAGTTTTGTAATAGCATCATTGAGATCACTTTCGATAAAAGCATAAATATCTGCTACGCTGGCACGTACAGTGGCAGTTGCAATATCTGTTTCAGATTCCAGTACCTTATCAATTTTTGGTACGCCTCCAAAAGTTCGAACAAGATTAAAATTAAAGTAAGCTCTTAAAAATTTTGCTTCTCCAATGTACCGGTCTCTGTCAGGAATATTTATATCGGGCAAATATTTTAAAGCATAAGTGGCTCTTCCAATTCCTTCAAAATTGCTAATCCAAACTTCTAAAAAAGAAAGGCCTGACGGATTGAAGGTCCAGTTATCCAGATCACCTTTATCTGCACCGCTGTCTCCGGGATCACTGCCTTTATCGGCATCATCTGAAGTAATACTGCTTATGCCGATCCACGAAAAAGAATGCTCTTCCCATGCATATAGTTTGTTGTACACCGCTGCAATAAGTCTTAAAGCGCCATCACTGCTATTAAGCAGATCCTGAATAGTAACAGTCCGTGGCGGTTCCTGAAGAAATTTTTTGCTGCAGGAAAGAAACAGAGTAGTTGTAAAAAGCAATAAGAAGAACCTGTTATTTATTATTCTTTTCATAGAGTATTATTAAATTGAATATTAAGACCTAACATATAAGTTGCGGAAATTGGATAAATATTTAATTCTATACCTGCCTCATTCGGATTGCCGGGTAACTCAGGAGTAAAGCCTGTATACTTAGTTAATATTAAAGGATATTGAGCACTTGCATAAATTCTTATGCTACCTACATGCGATAATTTTGGAGTAATGGTATAGCCTGCAGTAATATTATTTATTCTGAGAAATGAACCAGACTCTACAAAATAATCTGTAGGATAAGGAACACCGTTATAAGCCCGGGGATTTGTATTTTTGTTACTTCCCGGTGTCCATCTGCTGTTGGCTACAGCAAGTTCTACATTGTAGTTGCCGCCATACCGCACTCCTTTTTTAGCGTTGTAAACTTTGTTTCCAGCATTGCCAAACACATCAATATTAAAATCAAATTTTTTCCAGTTTAAAGTGGCATTAAAACCTCCATAAACTTTTGGTTGATACGAGCCCACAAAAACCCTGTCAAGGTTATCAATCACTCCATCCCCATTCACATCAACAATTCTAAAATCTCCAGGTTGTGCATTGGTAACATGAGGCATTGCATTAACATCGGCGCTTGTTTGAAAAATCCCATTTGTTTTAAATACCCAGAAAGACCCAATAGGTTGACCGACCAAAGTTCTGGTTGCACTCCATCCATTTCCAAGGCTGCCAAAATCAAGTGCCTTTCCTAACCCAACATTTTCTACATTGTTTTTATTGAATGTTGCATTTGCCCGCAAAGAATATTTTGTGTTGCGATTGATCTGATTGTTCCATCCCAAAGATATTTCCCAGCCCTTATTTGAAATATCTGCAGCATTGGTAAGAAACTGGTTTCCGAAACCCACACCCACCAAAGGAATTGTGTACAATGCATCGGTAGCTTTTTTATTATAGTAATCAATCTCACCGGTTAGCTTTCCGTTTAAAGTGGAAAATTCAATACCAAGATCAAACTCTTTGGTTACTTCCCATTTTAAATTAGGATCAACAATACCTGTAGGGATAGCGCCATTGATTCTTGTGTTGCCAAAATAAGCATATAACTGATCAGTTGGAGTAAGATCAAATCTGCCGGGCAAAATAACATCATTACCTGCCAAACCATAGCTTGCTCTTAATTTTAAATTATCAAATATTTTTTGGTGAGACATAAAATCCTCTTTGTTGATGAGCCATCCAACTCCAACTGAAGGAAAATTACCCCATCTGTGAGATGCAGAAAAGTTACTGTTGGCATCTCTGCGAAAAGTTGCGTTCAATAAATATTTATCCTGGAACCTGTAATTAGCACGGGCAAAATATGATTCACGTCTGTAATAATTTCCTATGGGTCTTCTTATGTTTTGTTGTCCGCCGGAGGTATCAGTAAAATTTAATTTCCATTGAGATTTTTGATTTGCCACATTATTTTTTGATGAATTTTCTGTCCATCCATTTTTTCTTTCAGATGTGTGACCCACTGTTACGGTTAAGTTATGTGAAGTGCCAAATTTTTTATTGTAAGTAAAATAATTATCCCATACCCATTGATAAATACTATCTGCCGAATAATTAAGATGGCTTACAACATTTCTTTGAGTTGTGTTTCCCACCTGGTAAACCGGAACAAAATTTCTCCCATTATTTTGTTGCGCATCAATACCGAATGAAGTACGGAATGAAAGATTTTTTGTTATCTGGTATTCTCCCCATATACTACCTTCTCCACGTACTCCGCGGCTTTGATCGTTGGTATATTCCAGCGTAGCTAACGGATTACCAACATCGCTCTTTGTTGTAAAGCCATAACTTCCATCTGCATTTTTTGCATTGTAAATGGGTGCGGCAATATAAGCTGTTGTAAATAAACTGTAAGGCTTGTTATTGGAAACATAATGTGAGAACGACAAATTATTTCCGATTTTAAATTTTGATGAAAGAGTGATATCATGATTGTACCGCAAAGTAATTCTGCTGTAGTCGTTTCCTATCAATGCTCCTTGTTCTTTTAAATATCCGCTTGAAAAGAAGAACCGGTATTTATTTTTACCACCGCTAACTGAAATATTATGATTCTGAATAACAGCGGTATGAGTAAGCACATCATACCAATTTGTTGAGCCGGTAATATCTGCTGTTATTATTGCATTTGTGCCGGCGGCTTCATTGGAGTAAACTGCAAATAAATTAGGGCCGGCCATTTCAACTTTGTGAACCAGAACTTTTACTCCGCCATAGCCATTATAACTTACTGTAAACTTTCCGCGGCTTCCGGCTTTTGTGGTAATGAGTACAACACCATTAGCCGCTCTTGCGCCATAAATTGCAGTTGAAGAAGCATCTTTTAAAATATCAACAGAAACAATATCATTGCTGTTTATATTTCTTATGTCGTCTGTAATTATTCCATCTACCACATATAGTGGATCTGCACCTCCTAAAATTGAACCCATTCCTCTTATTCTCACATTGGGTGCACTGCCCGGAGCTCCGCTGCTTGTAATTTGTACACCTGCAACTTTACCCTGAATTGCCTGCGTTGCAGTTAATGCCGGAATATTTGCAATATCAGACCCCTTTACGCTTGCAGACGATCCGGTAAGATCTCTTTTTCTTTGAGTACCATATCCCACAATTACTACCTGCTCCATTTGTTTATTCGCTGGCATTAATACTACTGTAATATTATTTCTACCAGCAACATTAATTTCCTGCGAAAGAAAATCTACAGAAGAGATAACAAGAGTTGCATTTGGGTTATCTACCTGAATGCTAAAATTACCTGCGGCATCCGTTGATGTTCCTTTGCTTGTACCCTTTACCTGAATAGATACCCCGGATAGGCGATTACCGGATGGATTGGTAACCCGCCCATTAACCAATGTTACCTGACCAAACAGTGTAACAGGAACAAAAAACAGGATAAATAAAATAAGCCTTTTATATTTCTGCCAAATCTTGAGTTGAATAATTTGATTCATAGTAAGTTGTTCGTTGTTACATAAAGAAGTTATTGAAAAATTGCCTGTATAAAATTACACACAAAACACGAATTAAAATTTATTACATCAAATTTTTTACTAAAAAAATAAAGCCAGGGGAGGATGGAAATTATATCCAATAGCAGCTCCCTTCTTCGGCAACTTCTGTATTTTCAAATATGGAGCAGGCTTCTGTTTTAAAAGCATCAAGAGTTTCGTACATAGAGGAAAAATGACCCAATAATAATTTTTTTACACCAGCTTTTTTTGCAATTGTTGCAGCCTCAATTGAAGTGCAGTGAAAACGGCTGGCAGCCTTTTGTTGTAATGCATGGAGATATGTAGCTTCATGATAAAGAAGATCAACATTTTTTATTTTTTCTATTAGCTCCTCATCATATAAAGTATCTGCACAATATGCATATGTTTTTGGAGGCGCTACTGCAGAGGTAAGTGATTCATTTTTAATGATGGTATTATTTTCATCAACAAAATCATCACCCTTATGTAAGCGCTCATAAAATGCGATTGGAATGTTATATTTTTTCACTTCTTCAATTTCAATTTTTCTCAAATATTTTTTTTCTCTGAACAAAAACCCCCAACATTCAATGCGATGTTTAACCTTAAAACATTCTACGATAATTTTTTTATCCTCCAATAAAATACCTTCATTTTTTAAAGAATAAAAATGTAATTCGTATGGTAAATGTGCGCTGGCAACTCTTAATTGAAGCTCAATTATATCTTTTAGTATTTCCGGTGCATACAAATGCAAATCATGTTTTCTGCCTGCCAATCCAATGCTGGTGAGTAATCCAATTAAACCAAAATAATGATCGCCATGAAGATGGGATATAAAAATGTGATTGATCTTGCTGCTGCGTATTTTGTAATTGTTCATTTGCATTTGCGTACCCTCCCCGCAATCAACTAAAAAGCTTTGCTCTGCATTTTGCACCACCTGTGCAGTTGGGTGCCTGTTAAAGGCAGGAATGGCAGAATTACTTCCTAAAATGGTAACGGCTAGCATGTAATATGTACGATGTCAGATGTGTGATGTATGATGTTAATTACTTTCTTAATGTTTTTAATGAGGCAACTATTATTTTTAATATTTCTTCTCCTTCTTTACTTTATATATATAGAAGCTATTTTATTCCTTTTCTCTTTATTAAATTCAGCGATTAATTCTAAAAAGAAAAGTGATTCATCTCTTTCTTCTTCTTCTTCTACTCTCTTAATTTATTTATAAAATCAGCTTTGGATTTAGCTCTCCTAGTAGCACTGTAGTTAGCCCCCCAACCGAGCTACTCGATTTTATGAGTTGAGCGCTATATGCA
>MWYX01000026.1 GCA_002050465.1 Chitinophagales bacterium 65-1 | reverse complement strand
CAATCAGGTTGCATTGAATGATGAGCGTATTATTCAACCGGTTTCAAGAAGAAAATTTTTGAGATATGTTGGTGCTACCTCAGCATTATTAGCAACTGCAGCATCCTGCAAAAAAGACAAAAATAACGATGGAGTCGATCTTGGTAGCGGTGATGTAGGAATTTTAAATTATGCTTATGCACTGGAGCAATTGGAAGCCGCATTTTATATACAGGTACTAGCTATTCCATATACCGGCATTTCTGCACTTGAAATGGAATATCTGACTGATATTAGAAACCATGAGGTTGCCCATCGTGAATTTTTTAAAGCAGCTATCACAGCCGCAGCGCCAGCTTCAGTTATTCCTGGTTTAGAAGTAAATTTCTCATCAATTGATTTTACAAGCAGAAAAAGTGTTCTTGATACTGCAAAGACTTTTGAAGACTTAGGAGTTACAGCTTATAATGGAGCTGGACAGTTAATTTCAACTACTGGCAATGGTCCCACTTATTTAACATTAGCTGGTAAAATAGTTTCTGTTGAAGCCAGGCATGCTGCTTTAATTGCTGAACTTATCACCCCTAACACTTTTGCAGCTACTACAGATGCCAATGCATTAGATGGTGCACGTACCCCAGCCCAGGTATTAGCATTAGCAGGCCCTTACATTAAAACAAAAATAAACGCTAGTAATTTACCCTCTTAAAATTTAATTTTTATGAATTTACAAAATATAATTTTAGAAATAGAAAAAGTAGATCCTGAGGTGTATGACAGGTTTGATACCAGGAGAAAAGCAATGAAGAAATTTGCAAGTTTCTCAGGTAAGGCAGCACTGGCATCTCTCCCCTTAGCCTTTGGTTCAATGTTTAAATCAGCTTACGGACAAACTACTCCGCAGCCCGTAATTGATGTATTAAATTTTGCTTTAACACTTGAATATCTTGAAGCTGCATTCTACAATAATATTGTAACAACTGCTGGTTTTTCAACTGCTCCTGCAGCAGATCAAACTGCGCTTAAAAAAATACAGGCAGATGAAAATGCTCACGTAGCATTTTTAAAGGACGCTTTAAAGGCAGCAGCAGTAGCATCACCCAAGTTTGATCTTACCGGTGGTAAAGGTTCGGGTAATGGACCATTTAAAGGATATGAAGCAAGTTATGCTGTTCAGTTAGCAATGTCTCAAACTTTTGAAGATACAGGAGTAAGAGCTTATAAAGGACAAGCACCAAATCTTCAATCAAGCAGGCCTTTTCTTACAGCCGCTTTGCAAATTCATTCAGTGGAAGCAAGACATGCTGCAAAGATCAGACAAATGAGAAGAGCACTGAATGCAGCTATTCCGGATAGCCAAAAACCATTAAAGCCATGGATAACTTTAAATTTTAGTGGTATTGATTACCCAGCGGCACAAGCCAATATTAATTTAAGTTATGCTGGCGAAGAGGTTACCAAGCAAGCTGACGTAAACATCGTTGGAATTGGAGGTAATTCATTTATTACAGATAAAGCAGCATCAGAATCATTTGATGAGATATTAACAAAAGACCAGGTCTTAACAATTATTGCTCCATTTATCGCTCCGTAATTATTACAGTTTTGGTTATATTAAAAATGGTTATGTTTAAAAACATAGCCATTTTTTATTTGCAATTCAAAGAATTGCTGCATACGTATATGGAGTGTATTGTATAAAAAATGATTTTTATCTTAGTAAAGAGTAGCGGAAGGTTTATTTAATCAATCCACTTATATAATCTGCACTTTCTTTATTGCCTGCCTGTTGTTGTGCTTTGCTTATTTTATCAAAGCCGGTTTTAAAAGTAGGATCAGTAAAGTTTCTAAATTGTTCAGGAATGAGGTTTCTAAACTTCATTATTACATCAACTCCTATTCTTACCTTATTTTTATCGCCTTTTCAAAAACGGTACATTCTGCTTTGGCATAAATCCTTTTATTAGTAATAAACCTGCTATGAAGCCACCAATGTGGGCTGCGTAGGCAATACCACTTGCTTCGCTTCCTCCCAAATATCCTGTACCATTGGCAACCTGTAATAATATCCAGGAACCTAATACAATAAATGCGGGTATGCTGATAAATGTAAATATGAAAAAAACAGTAACTCTTCTTGTGGGGAAAAGTAAAAGGTATGCACCCATTACACCTGAGATGGCACCCGATGCACCAAGGCTGGGAATTAAATGACTTTCACCAAAAAAATAATCTGTAAATACATGAGAAAGAGAAGCAATAATACCACATAGAATGTAAAAGAAAAAGTATCGCAGGTGACCAAGCCTGTCTTCCAGATTATCTCCAAATACCCATAAATAAAGCATATTGCCACCCAAATGAGCAATACCACCATGCATAAACATTGATGTTAAAAGTGTAAACCAAACCGGAAAAGGAGTTACACCCAAACCCGGTATCTGCACCTGGTCTCCACTTATAGGATCCTTTGCCCAGGTAGCATCAGTTACTATATCACGACCACTTAAAATTTCAGCAGGCACTGTGGCATAGCTATAAGTAAAATCTATATTGCTGCCGAGCTTTTGATATACAATAAATACCAGAATATTAAGCGCTATAAAAATATAGTTTATATAAGGTGTTCTTATCCTGTCTGAATTGTCATCTCTGATAGGTATCATCGGGTTTTTATTTATTACAAGATAAAAAGATAAGTGAAATATTTTAAATGTTTTTACTAAATGCCATTCATCTAATTATAAAGAAGTATGAATGTTTACAAATGACAAGACAATTTTTATATACTGATTTTTTAGATTTTCCTGTTGAAAACAAATCCGTTGGCTGTCTTGTTGGTCTTTTGATTACATTTAGCGCTTGTAAAAAAGAAAGAAACAATGAAGATAGAACTGTAGTTTTATCAGCCTTTAAAACCCTGTCTACCGATCCCGGGGAACTTACCTTTTATGCATTAAGGAATGGTTCTGTACTGGACAAATATTCAACATTGCAACTTGAAAATACTTCCGGAAGTACTTCTATTACCGGACTTGGCACTACAACCATTCTGGCAATCGATTTTCGTCCAAAAACCAATCAGTTATTCGGCCTGGGCAATAATAACAGGGTTTATATAATAGATCCAACAAGCGGAGCAGCAACTCTTACTCCGGAATTATTTACCACAGCCAATAAATTACCACCGGTTGATGCAACAACTCAACGTATTCCTGTAACAGTGGAGGGATCAATGTTTGGATTCGATTTTAATCCGGCGGCTGATCGCTTAAGGATTGTGAGTAACACGGGCCAAAGTCTTCGCATCAATGTAGAAACAGGATTTACTATTATTGATGGAGCAATTAACCCGCAACCTGCAACCATCACCGGAGTTGCTTATGATGATAATGACAATGATCCCGCTACAACTACAGAGTTATATGCCCTTGATATGCAAAGTCAAAAACTTTTTGAAATAGATCCTCCTAATAATGGAACATTGGTTGAAGAAGGTCCTACCAAACTTACTTTAAAAGGCGAGGGAGGATTTGATATAGCACCAAGAAGATCAGGTATAACTACAGACATTGGTTTAGCAGTCTACGAAGAAAATTCAAAATCCACTTTGTTTAGAATAAATGCAGATACCGGCGAAACTACCTTATTAGTAAAATATAGTTCAAATCTGATGTATACAGGTATTGCGATTAGCCCTTTATAAATACATTGGGCTAATCCTCTTTGTTGTTTCTTGTAATTCATTGAAATTAACTACAGATAATTTAATAAAAGTTAGTTGTTGGATATCTGACTATTTAAGAATCAATAAAAGCTCTTCCTACCCGCTGCTTATAAATTATCCCTTCCAAAATACAAGATAGTAGTAAAATCTGTTTATCTGCTGCTGTACCTTCTCTCTAAAATACATTTAGTATTTTTGATCTATTATTATGGTAGAAACAATGGCCATAACGGTTCCTGATTTCAGTCTTTCTCCAAGGGTTGACCAGGTAGGTATTGAAGAAAGAGCGGCAAGATTTACCAAAAGAAGTATTAAGAAAGAAACCAAGGTAAATGGACTATTGCTTGCATTAAACATGATTGATCTTACAACGTTGGAAGGTAAGGACTCTGAAGGTAAGGTTAAACAGATGTGTTATAAAGCTATGCACTTGCTTGATATTTATCCAGGGCTGCCAACTGTTGCAGCAGTTTGTGTTTATCCCTCTATGGTTAAAACAGCAAAAAAAGCAGTGGCGGATTCGGGTATAAAAGTGGCTTCAGTAGCTACAGGATTTCCCAGTGGCCAGGCTCCACGTGATGTAAAGATCCGTGATACCAAATTTGCTGTAGCACAGGGAGCGGATGAAGTGGATATGGTAATCTCCAGGGGTAAATTTTTAGAAGGTGAATACAATTATGTGTTTGATGAAATAGCAACTATTAAAGAATCTTGTGGCGATGCAAGGTTGAAAGTGATATTGGAAACAGGCGAGTTGGTAACATTTGATAAAGTTCGAAAAGCAAGTGATATTGCTATGCATGCCGGCGCCGATTTTATTAAAACCTCAACAGGAAAAGTTACGCCAGCGGCAACTATGCCTGTTACATTGGTAATGCTGGAAGCAATAAGGGATTTTTATTATAAAACAGGGAAGATGATCGGTATGAAACCCGCTGGTGGAATATCAAAGGCGAAGCTGGCGCTTCATTATCTTGTTATGCTTAACGAAATTTTGGGGGAGGATTGGATGAATAATCATTGGTTCAGGTTTGGTGCAAGCAGTTTGGCTAATGATGTGCTTATGCAGTTAATGAAAGAAAAAACAGGAGTGTATCAGGGGAAGGATTATTTTTCTTTGGATTAAAAGACCCCTCTAAATCTCCCCCGATAGGGGAGACTTGCTAACGCACAATGTCATGTATGTGCCTTGCAAAGTTTTAAGACTTGGTGGAAAGATGATTAAAGAAATATTGTTGAATTGTAAAAAACAAATGTTTAATAAATAATAAATGCCCGGCCTCCTTCTCCATGTGGAGAGGGAATGAGGGTGAGGTTAATAAAAATGCCAAAAAACAATACATTAAAATTAAAATTTGACAGTGCCCGTAAATATGCACCAGCACCCGAAAGCAGAAGTGCTGCAAAAATAAAAGAGCGATATGATCTGTTCATAAACGGAAAATTTGAAAAACCTCTAAGCAAAAAATACTTCGATACCATTAATCCTGCCACAGAAGAAAAATTATCTGAGGTAGCCGAGGCAAATGAAGCAGATGTTGACAGGGCAGTAAAAGCGGCAAGAAACGCATATGAAAATGTCTGGAAGAAAATGCCGGCAAAAGAAAGGAGTAAATATATTTTTCGCATTGCCCGTATGGTACAGGAGCGTGCAAGGGAGTTGGCAGTTGTAGAGACTTTGAATGGAGGAAAACCGATTCGTGAGAGTCGTGATTTCGATATACCTGTGGTTGCTAATCATTTCTTCTACTATGCAGGATGGGCTGATAAATTAGAATACGCATTTCCTAATCGTAATGCACAACCACTGGGTGTTGCAGGACAAATAATTCCATGGAATTTTCCTTTACTGATGGCGGCATGGAAAATTGCTCCGGCATTGGCAACAGGAAATACAGTTGTTTTAAAGCCTGCTGAAACTACCCCCCTAACTGCATTATTGTTAGCTGAAATAATCCAGGAGGCTGACCTTCCTCCCGGAGTTGTAAATATTATCACAGGCGCAGGCGCTACAGGTGCTGCCATTGTTAATCATCCGGATATTAATAAGATCGCATTTACAGGGTCTACTGATGTGGGAAAGATTATTCAGCGTGCCATTGCAGGTACAAATAAAAAAGCAACATTGGAACTCGGTGGAAAAGCAGCCAATATTATTTTTGATGATGCACCAATTGACCAGGCTGTAGAAGGGGTTATCAATGGAATATTTTTTAACCAGGGCCATGTTTGTTGTGCAGGCTCAAGGTTATATGTGCAGGAATCAGTGTTTAAAGAAGTGGTACGTAAGCTGAAAGACCGTCTGGAAACTTTGATAGTGGGTGATCCCATGGATAAGAATACTGACATTGGAGCTATCAATTCAAAACAACAACTTGATCAGATAAATAAATATCTTAAGATTGGTCAGAAAGAAGGCGCGGAAATGTATCAAAGCAGTTGCGACTTGCCTGGCAAAGGATTTTTCTGCCGACCTACCATCTTTACAAACGTTGCACAATCAAACAGAATTTCACAGGAAGAAATTTTTGGCCCTGTACTGGCTATTCAAAGTTTTAGAACTGATGATGAAGTAATTGAAAAAGCCAACAACACACCATATGGTCTTTCTGCGGGAGTATGGACAGATAAGGGTTCCAAGATATTTAATATGACAACTAAATTAAGAGCGGGTGTGGTTTGGGCTAACACATTCAATCAATTTGATCCTACATCACCATTCGGCGGTTATAAAGAAAGTGGTTATGGCAGAGAAGGTGGATTGCATGGTCTTACTCCATATTTAAGTCTTACATCACTTGCTTAAAACATATCTTATGGCAGAAGCAATAATAAAAAAAGAGAATGTAGCGTCACCGAAGCTAGAGAAATCTCAAAGCAACGGCACTCCTAAAAAACGTTTAGAAATATTAAAGACGTACAAAATTTATATTGGCGGAAAGTTTCCGAGAACAGAATCGGGCAGATACTATTCCCCCAAAAACCAAGCTGGAGAAAAACTTGCTAATATATGTCTTAGCTCTCGAAAAGATTTTAGAGAAGCAGTGGTAGCAGCAAGAAACGCACAAGGAGATTGGGGTTCCAGATCCGCATTCAATCGCGGACAAATTTTATATCGAATAGCAGAAATGCTGGAAGGAAGAAAAACGCAATTCATTGATGAACTCATAAAACAGGATGCAACAAAAGAGGAAGCAGAAAATGAAGTGCTGCTTTCAATTGACCGCCTGATCTATTATGCAGGGTGGTGCGATAAATTTCAACAATTATACAGTACGGTAAATCCGGTTGCTTCATCGCATTTTAATTTCTCTGTTCCTGAGCCAACCGGTGTTGTATCGATTATTGCGCCGCAGCAAAGCCCTTTGCTGGGATTGGTTTCAGTGATTGCCTCAGTAATTTCAGGGGGTAATACATGCGTTGTACTTTCCTCATTCAATAAACCGCTTTGTGCAGTCACTTTTGCCGAAGTAATTAATTCTTCTGATGTACCCGGTGGTGTTATAAATATTCTTACGGGTAAAATTTCAGAACTGGCTTCCTATTTTGCTGATCACATGGATGTAAATGCGCTGGTATTTTGTGAAAACGATGATGACATACAAAAGATGATACAGGAAAAAGCTTCCCTTAATTTAAAGCGTGTAGTTCTTTACAATAAAATTAACTGGCTTACCAATAATGGGCAATCGCCTTATTTTATTATGGATACACAGGAAATAAAAACTACCTGGCATCCAATTGAAAATATTGGTGGTGCTAAGGCTGGGTATTAATTTCTTCGGATGTAATAATCGGCTTCAATAACGAATAAACCTCTGTGTCAAAAAACTCACCATCAAAGAAATAATTTTCTTTAAAATATCCTTCTCTGATAAAGTTGAACTTCATTAAAAGTTTTTTTGAAACAGCATTATCGGGGTTAATATCGGCCTCGATACTGTGCAGGTTCATTTCATTAAATCCAAAGTTTATAACTGTCTTCATCGCTTCACTTGTAATTCCTTTATTCCAGTATTCAGGATGTATCATATATCCTACTTCTGCCCTGTAATGTTCCTTTTCAATTCTATGGTATCCAATTGTACCGATAATCCCAGCTTTTTCTTTTAATGCAACTGCCCACTGTATACGCATTGTATTATCATTCATCTTGTTTATTAACTCTTCCACTTCGTTTATTGCATTTGGTTTAGGCCTGCCAATATATTTCATTACATCTTCATCAGTTCTTAATACAAAAAAATCTTTTGCATCCTCCATAGTAATTCTTCTCAGAATTAATCTTTCTGTTTCAAGAACCGGAAACGGATCAAAATTTAATTCAAGCATAATTTTTTTTAAAATTCTATAAATATATAACTCTCATGTTAATCTTATTTTACAACCTTTGGTAAAGATGTTTCGTCTGATGAGTGTATGGTACTATTTTTGCAAACCCAGCTATCAGGTATGAAAACACTTATATTTATATTATTTATTTTTACAGGTTTACCAGCAATTGCACAAATTGACAGTCTACGCCCCATAGCAGTTGCTATTCATAAAGATTTTCGGTTGGATATTTTAGCAAAAAAGGAAGCTGAATTAAATGCCGCTGCTGCCAAAGCAAAAGCACGGTCAGCAATGGGTTACCGCCTGCAGGTGCTTAGCACAAACGACAGAGAGCTGGCAATGCGTACAAGAACACAACTATTACAAAAATTCCCTGAGCATAAGCCATATATGTTTTACCAGGCTCCTTATGTAAAACTAACCTTTGGTAATTTTGTTACAAAGCAGGAAGCTGAGCTCTATAAAAAACAGATCAGCCGGATGTTAGGCGGCATATCAATTTATACTTTATCGCAAAGGATCGAGCTTAAGCCCGAAAAAGAAGTAAAGGAAGAAATCGATTAATAATTGAAAAAGAGTTTTTATTACGAGACTCTTTTTTATTTTTGATATACCAAAAACCGAAACCATAATACTGCATACATTATTCCGTAAAACTTACTTATGAGTACATATCCTTTATCTGCATATCATTTTATAGTTAACTGGGGCAGTTCCTCTGCAGGGTTTACTGAAGTATCCGGCCTTTCAATAGAAAATGAGGTAATTGAATATCGTGAGGGAAATTCTCCCTCATCAAATTTTATTAAAATGCCCGGGTTGCAGAAGTTTTCCAACATTATACTTAAACGAGGCATAATAAACGGTAACAATGATTTCTTTAACTGGATAAACACTATAAAAAATAATACAGTTGAAAGAAGAAATATTGTAATAAGCATGTTAGATGAGAATCATGCACCCATCAGAGTTTGGAAAGTGAAAAATGCTTGGCCATGTAAATTCGTATCTTCAGATTTGAAAGCAGATGGTAATGAGGCGGCAATTGAAACTCTTGAACTTACACATGAAGGGCTGGACATCGAAAATGTATGATAAGATAGCATGAAAGAAAGAATAAAAACACTGGCTAATACATACGCTGCAGAGTTTATAGAGGTTCGACATCATTTGCATGCTTACCCTGAATTAAGCTATAAAGAATTTGAAACTTCAACCTTTATCCAAAAAAAATTAACCGAATCAGGTATAGGATATAAAGTGTTGGCTACAACTGGTGTAGTAGGGCTTATAAAAGGAAAAAATCCGAAAAAACGAGTAATTGCACTCCGTGCAGACATAGATGCATTACCGATAACTGAAGAAAATAAAGTTGAATACAGATCTCAAAATCCGGGGGTAATGCATGCCTGCGGGCATGATGTGCACAGCGCCTGTTTACTTGGAGCGGCAAAAATTTTAAATGAAACAAGGGATGATTGGGAAGGAACTGTGAAGTTAATCTTTCAGCCTGGTGAAGAAAAAAATCCGGGCGGAGCCAGTATAATGATAAGAGAAGGCGTGCTGGAAGATCCAACACCACAGGCCATTTTTGCATTGCATGTGCATCCAAACCTGGAAGTTGGAAAACTAAGTTTCAGAAGCGGAATGGTTATGGCCAGTGCTGATGAGATCTATATCACTATTAAAGGTAAAGGCGGACATGCAGCCTCACCTCATCTTACTACTGATACTATATTAATTGCATCTCATCTTATCATATCATTACAGCAGCTGATTAGCAGAAATAATGATCCATTTAATCCATCTGTTCTTTCTATTACTTCAGTTCAGGGAGGATATACAACTAACGTTATTCCAGCTGAAGTAAAACTAATGGGCACTTTCAGGGCAATGAATGAAGATTGGCGTTTTAAAGCACATGATCTTATTAAAAAACAAAGTATAGAGCTAGTGCATGCTATGGGTGGTGAAATTGATATAAATATAGACGTAGGTTATCCCTTTGTTTTAAATAATGAAAAACTAACAGATGCGGCTAAATTAAAAGCAGGTGAATACATTGGAGATAAAAATATTGAGCGGACAGAATTAAGAATGGGGGCAGAAGACTTTGCTTATTACTCTCATAAGATACCAGCATGTTTTTACCGGTTAGGAGTAGGCAACATTTCTAAAGGAATTACCGCTGGGGTGCATACACCAAAATTTAATATTGATGAAAGTGCAATTGAAACAGGGATGGGTGTAATGGCATGGCTTGCTGTATCAATTGACATTTAAACTTATCAAGAAGAGATTAGTAATATCTTTATAATACTATATCTGTCCGGATTGAATAAAAAATATGAAAAAGGACGTTCGAAAACAAGAAGCTTTAGATTACCATTCTAAAGGAAGGCCAGGAAAAATTGAAGTAGTTTCATCAAAGCCAACAAAAACACAAAGAGACCTTTCACTTGCATATTCACCAGGTGTGGCTGTGCCATGTATGGAAATTCATGCAAACCCTGAATCAGTTTATAAGTATACGGCAAAAGGTAACCTGGTAGCAGTAATAAGTAATGGTACTGCTGTTTTAGGATTAGGTGATATTGGCCCTGAAGCCAGTAAACCGGTGATGGAAGGAAAAGGAGTTTTGTTTAAGATATTCGCGGACATTGATGTTTTTGATATTGAAATAAATGAAAAAGATCCCGAGAAATTTGTTCAGATAGTAAAGTCATTGGAACCAACTTTTGGCGGAATAAACTTAGAAGATATAAAAGCGCCTGAATGTTTTTATATAGAGAAGAAACTGAGAGAGCAGTTGAATATTCCCGTTATGCATGATGATCAGCATGGTACCGCGATAATCAGTTCTGCCGCACTTTTAAATGCATTGGAAATTCAAAAGAAAAAAATTGAGAAAGTAAAATTTGTGGTTAACGGCGCCGGTGCTGCTGCAATGGCTTGTGTACGTTTATACCAGGCTTTAGGTGCAAAGCCCGATAACTTTGTAATGTTTGATAAAACAGGTGTGCTTCATGCTGATCGACATGATCTTGATGAAAATAAAATTCAGTTTGCTACAACACGTAAAAAAGAGTTGACATTAGTTGAAGCAATGAAAGACGCAGATGTATTTATCGGTCTTAGCGTAGGCAATGTTATTACATCAGATATGGTTAAAAGCATGGCAAAAAATCCTATCGTTTTTGCGATGGCTAATCCTGATCCTGAAATAAGTTATGAAGCGGCCACTGATGCCCGTAAAGATATTATTATGGCAACCGGGCGCAGCGATTATCCCAACCAGGTAAATAATGTTCTTGGCTTTCCTTATATATTTCGTGGCGCATTGGATGTAAGGGCTACACAAATAAATGAAGCAATGAAGCTGGCTGCGGTAAAGGCTTTGGCACAATTGGCTAAATCTCCTGTACCGGATATTGTAACTATGGCATACAATGAAAAAACGTTGGTATTTGGCCCCGAATATATTATTCCCAAACCAGTAGATAACAGGCTCCTTTCCACCGTTGCACCGGCAGTGGCACGGGCTGCTATAGAAAGTGGTGTGGCAAAATATCCAATAATTGACTGGGAAACTTATAAAGTGGATCTTAACAGGAGGCTCGGTATTGATAATCAGTTATTGCGGATCATAGGTGATAAAGCAAGAACAGAGCCTAAGAGAGTTGTATTTGCCGAAGCTGAAAATCTAAAGATATTAAAAACAGCGCAGCTGGTACAGGAAGAAGGTGTTGCATATCCGATTTTATTGGGGGATGAAATAAGAATTAAAAAAATTGCACAGGCAAATGGAATTGAACTGGAAGGAATTCCGATCATTGATCCTAACAGTGATGAAATGATTTCCAAGCGTGCAGAATATGGAGAATTATTTTTTAAAAAGCGGCAACGTAAAGGATTTAATTTTTATGAAGCCAAAAAAATAATGAGAGACCGCAACTATTATGGTTGTATGATGGTTGAAACAGGAGATGCAGATGCAATGATTTCCGGGCTTTCTAAAAACTATCCTGATACAATAAGGCCTGCCTTACATATTATCGGTATAGAAGAGGGCGCCAACAGAGTTGCGGGTATGTATATAATAATGACAAAAAGAGGTCCGCTGTTTCTGGCTGATACAACTGTAAATTTTAATCCTACTGCAGAAGAATTGGCGGATATAACTCTCTTAGTGGCTAAAGAAGTTAAGCATTTTGGTATTACGCCATGTATTGCTATGGTAAGCTATTCAAATTTCGGCAGCAGTAATTCTCCTGAAGCCAAGCTGGTGGCTACAGCCAGGGATATTGTAAAGCAAAAAGATCCTACATTAATTGTAGATGGTGAGATACAGGCTAACGTGGCATTTAATAAAGAAATAATAAAAGATAATTATCCCTTTAGCGAATTAGTTAACCAGGATGTAAATACTTTGATATTCCCCAATCTGGCTGCAGGCAATGTTGCATATAATCTGTTACAGGAAATTGGTGGTGCTGATGCAATTGGTCCTATTTTATTAGGTTTGCGGAAGCCGGTACATATTTTACAACTTGGCAGCCAGGTTCGTAGTATATTTAATATGGTATTGATAGCGGTGATTGATGCACAGATAAAAGGAAATTATAAAACCGAGGAAATTGTTCAGCGCTCACGCTGGTGGAAAAGATTTAAAAAAGTGAACAGGGATATATAATATAATCTATTAAAAAGTAAGAATGAAATTTTTATCAACTTTTGGGAGCTATATTTTATTAATAAAAGGTATGTTCACAAAGCCTGAAAATTATAAAATGTATTGGAAAGAATTTGTACACCAATGCGTAGAAATTGGTATTGGTGCCTTAGGCATAGTTGTTATTATATCCGTATTTATGGGTGCAGTAAGTGCGGTGCAAACAGCAGCACAATTAACCAATCCCCTGGTACCTAAAACTACTATCTCCCAGGTAGTTAGAGATACTGTCATAACTGAATTTGCACCTACTTTAGTGTGTATTGTTTTAGCAGGCGTTATCGGCAGTAAAATAGCAGGTGAGTTAGGTAATATGAGGGTGAGTGAGCAAATCGATGCACTTGAAATTATGGGTATCAACACAAAATCATACCTGGTAATGCCAAAAATTCTTGCTGCATTGGTAACAATTCCTTTATTGGTTGTAATTGCAATGGTGCTGGGAATTTTAGGGGGCAGGATTGCCAGCACTATGGGTGGCATTGTTTCCGGGGATATTTTTGATAAGGGTTTATTGATGGGATTCACCCCCTTTTATGTAACATTTGCAATGGCAAAGGCCTACACATTTTCCTTTATTCTTAGCAGTGTTCCTGCATTTTATGGATATAATGTAAAAGGAGGTGCATTAGAAATTGGAAGAGCAAGCACTACAGCAGTGGTAGCAAGTTGTATTTTAATTTTATTTGCTGATTATATATTGGCAGCAATTCTATTATAGCAGTAAGCTAAAAGCTGCAAGCTTCCAGAAAGCAAATTCTTTTTTTCAAACAATAATTGAAGAGTTAAATAATAAAATATTGAGATTCAAAAAATGTTAATTTCACTTATTAATAAATTAATGCAATAGAGTTGGGTGTGGCATAATGCATTCTTGCAGCTTGCTACTTGTAACTTGCAGCTGAGTAATATGATTGAGATAAAAGACGTAAATAAGTCATTTGGGGAAAAACAAATTCTCAAAGGTGTTAGTGCCGTTATGGAAACCGGCAAAACCAATTTAATTATTGGCACCAGTGGCAGTGGTAAAACGGTTTTACAAAAATGTATGGTAGGCTTGTTTGAAGTTGATGGCGGTGAAATTTTGTACGATGGAAAAAGTTTTACTACTATGCCGGAAGACGAAAGAAAAGAATTGCGTCAACAAATAGGAATGCTTTTCCAGGGATCCGCATTATTTGATAGTATGACGGTAGAACAAAATGTAAAATTCCCGTTGGATATGTTTACGAAATGGGATCATAAGAAAAAAATTGACAGGGTTAATGAAGTTTTAGAAAGAGTGAATTTGAAGGATACAAATAAAAAATTTCCGGCAGAAGTTAGCGGCGGTATGAAAAAAAGAGTTGGTATAGCACGGGCTATTGTTTTAAATCCGAAATATTTATTTTGTGACGAACCCAATTCCGGACTGGATCCTCAAACTTCAATGGTGATCGATCTGCTGATAAAAGAGATAACCGAGGAATATAATATGACCACGGTTATAAATACGCACGACATGAACAGTGTGATGGAGATAGGCGAAAATATTTTATACATGTTCGAGGGAGAAAAAGAGTGGATAGGAAACAATAAAGAGATCATTTTCAGTAAAAATCAAAGATTGAATGAATTTATTTTTGCATCCGAGTTTTTAAGAGATGCAAAAGATATGCGTATGCTTGAGGAAAAAGGCATTATCAATAATGAAAGAAATATGGATGCCTTAATGGAAGACCCTGAAACACATCTCTTAATGGGTGATAACGAGAAAAGAGAATCCCATCCTGACAGGGAAGAAAAAAAACCTTAAGCCGGAATTGCCATCCTCACCCTGTGCGATTAAAAATATTCTCCCTGATTATTCTCTCACTTCCTTTAATTTTGCCACTCTTAAAAATTTATAAGATATGAGCACAGTAAAAGTTGCTATTAATGGTTTTGGAAGAATTGGAAGACTGGTATATCGCCAGATATATAATATGGACGGAATTGATGTGGTTGCTATAAACGACCTTACGAGCCCTAAGGTATTAGCTCATTTATTAAAATATGATAGCGCACAGGGAAGGTTTGATCAGGATATAACTTCCACAGAAAATGCTATTGTAGTAGCAGGCGACGAAATAAAGATTTATGCTCAAAAAGATCCTGCTCAAATTCCATGGAAAGATCATGACATAGATGTGGTGTTGGAATGTACAGGATTCTTCACCGATAAAGATAAGGCGCAGGCGCATATTACGGCCGGTGCAAAACGGGTTGTTATCTCCGCACCGGCAACCGGTGATCTTAAAACGGTTGTATTTAATGTTAATCATAATATTTTAGATGGTAGCGAAACAATAATTTCATGTGCATCCTGCACAACAAATTGTCTTGCCCCTATGGCAAAAGTGCTCAATGATACTTTTGGTATCACAGCCGGTTTTATGACGACCATTCACGCTTACACAAATGATCAGAATACCTTAGATGCGCCTCACCCTAAAGGAGATCTGAGAAGGGCCAGAGCTGCAGCACAAAATATTGTCCCTAACAGTACAGGGGCGGCAAAAGCAATTGGTTTAGTTTTGCCGGAGTTAAAAGGAAAGCTTGATGGAAGTGCACAAAGAGTGCCCACCATTACAGGCTCGTTAACTGAGCTTACAACATTGCTCAACAAACAGGTTACAATTGAAGAAATAAATGCTGCAATGAAAGCTGCAGCAAATGAAAGTTTTGGATATAATGAAGACGAAATTGTAAGTACTGATATAATTGGCATTCACTTCGGCTCTTTGTTTGATGCTACGCAAACTAAAGTAATTACTGTAGGTGATAAACAAATGGTAAAAACAGTTAGCTGGTACGATAATGAAATGAGTTATGTATCACAGCTGGTGCGTACGGTTCATTATTTTGCAGGGCTGATAAATAAATAATTGCCATTAGTTCATTAATCATCATTAAGGCTTTCATATTTTTGGAAGCCTTTTTTAATAAAATATATGAGCAAATTTTCAGACTATAATTTCAAAGATCAGAAAGCATTGGTGCGTGTTGATTTTAATGTTCCCCTTGATGATAAATTCAACATTACTGATGATAACCGCATGAAAGCATCCTTGCCGTCTATTCAAAAAATAGTAAAAGACGGGGGCAGCGTTATTTTAATGTCGCACTTTGGCAGACCTAAGAGTGGCCCTGAAGATAAATACTCATTAAAACATTTGGTAAATCATCTGAAAAAACTTGTAGGGAGTGGAATAAAAATTTCGTTTGCAAATGACAGTATTGGAGATGATGCAGTTAATAAGGCAAAAGATTTACAACCAGGTGAGGTTCTGTTGCTGGAAAATCTTCGGTTTTATAAAGAGGAAGAAAAGGGTGATGAAGGATTTGCAGAAAAACTCAGCAAGCTTGGTGATGTTTATGTGAATGATGCATTTGGTACAGCTCACCGGGCACATGCATCTACTGCTGTAATTGCAAAATTCTTTTCAGATGATAAAAAAATGTTTGGATTATTGATGGAAAAAGAAGTGCAAAGCGCAGAGAAAGTTTTGCATAGCAATCAAAAACCATTTCTTGCAATAATTGGCGGGGCAAAAGTTTCAGATAAAATTTTGATCATTGAAAATCTTTTGGATAATGCAACGGATATAATTATTGGTGGCGCAATGGCATATACTTTTTTCAAAGCACAAGGAGGTAAAATTGGAAATTCATTATGTGAAGATGACAGGCTCAATACTGCCACAGAGTTGCTCGAAAAAGCAAAACAAAAAAATGTATGTATTCACCTTCCTTCAGATTCCATAATTGCTGATAAATTTGATGCCAACGCAGAAGTTTCCGGTTCATTAAGCAATAATATACCGGATGGATGGATGGGGCTGGACATTGGGAAAATTGCTACTCAAACTTTTTGTAAAATTATCAGTAAGTCAAAAACAATTTTATGGAATGGGCCTATGGGTGTTTTTGAAATGGAAAAATTTCAGCATGGTACAAAAGTAATAGCGCAGGCGGTTGCTGATGCTACTGCCAACGGTGCGTTTTCATTAATTGGTGGCGGAGACAGCGTTGCGGCAGTAAACAAATTTAATCTTGCAGAAAAAGTAAGTTTTGTAAGTACCGGTGGCGGTGCCATGCTTGAATACTTCGAAGGACAGGTTTTACCTGGGATAAAAGCAATTCAATCATAAAAGATGTTGAAAGCCCTCTTTTAGGAGAGGGATTTAGGAGGACGTGAAGGGAAGTACTTTCCGGAAATAGGGAGCAATAAAGAGATAAGCCCGTTACTAACAGTAAAACATATTATCAGGGTGAAGTGATTTGGTACTCCATTTGATAATACATTACTTTTGAAAAAATAAAATTTATAAAAAATGAAATCAAGTACACTCATTATCGTAATAATTCTTGCTGCTGTATTATTAATTGGTGGATGTGGATGTGGGGGTTATAATTCATTAGTTCAGCAGGATGAATCAGTTAAGAAAGCATGGAATAATGTTCAAAGCGATTACCAGCGAAGGGCCGATCTTATACCAAACCTGGTGAATACAGTTAAAGGAGAAGCTAATTTTGAAAGAGGAACACTTACAGATGTAATAAATGCAAGAGCAAGTGCCACTCAAATGAAAGTTGATCCGGATGACCTTACACCTGAAAATATTCAAAAATATCAGCAGGCACAGGGTCAGTTATCACAGGCACTTGGCAGGTTATTGGTAGTAACTGAAGCTTACCCTAATCTCCGTGCAAATGATGCTTTCAGAGGATTACAGGCTCAGCTTGAAGGAACTGAAAACCGCATAAAAGTTTCAAGAAATGATTTTAATACTGCCGTTCAGGAATATAATGTAAGAGTGAGAACCTTTCCTATGAACATTTTCGCAGGTATGTTTGGGTTTAAAGTAAGACAAGGATTTACTGCAGACCCCGGAAGCCAGAATGCACCTAAGGTTGATTTCACGAATTAATAAATACAACAACATTGGGCATTTCTCTTTTTAAAAAGAAAGAATTTTTTTCAAAAGAAGAAAAGGAAAAAATCGTTTCTTCCATTCGGCATGCGGAAGAATGTACAAGCGGAGAAGTGAGAGTTTTTGTGGAACGAAGATGCAGGTTTATTGATCCGCTTGACAGGGCTATGGAAATATTTGATATGCTGGAAATGGAAAAAACTCACCACCGCAATGCAGTACTGGTATATAGTGCAATTAAAGACCGCCAACTGGCAATATATGGTGACAAAGGCATAAATGAAAAAACAGGACATCAATATTGGGAAGACGAAGTGAATAAAATGGTTTCGGAATTTAATAAAGAGAATTATGCTGAAGGCATAATCTGTTGCGTTAATGATATAGGGCAGGCACTGCAACACCATTTCCCATACATAAAAGAAGAAGATAAAAATGAACTTCCCGATGAAATTATTTTCGGAAAATAGAAAATGAAGAAACTCCTTTTAATACTCCTGCTTTTTGTTGGCCAATTTTCTTTTGCACAGCAACTGTTTAAAAAGCCTGAGCCGCCGCAGGCCGTAAATGATTTTGGAAATTTTCTTGAGCCCTTTCAAAAGGAGGCATTAGAAAAAAAAATAAGAGATTATAACGACAGTACCTCTTCTGCTATTGTAATAATTACTGTTCCCTCCCTTGAGGATTATGATATTGCAGAAGTAGCATTTAAATATATGCGTGAATGGAAACCCGGTGTTGCAGATAGAGATAATGGTGTAATTATCCTTGTATCAAAAAAAGAAAAAAAAGCAAGGATAGAAACGGGCTATGGTATGGAAGGGGCAATACCTGATATAACAGCAAAAAATATTATTGAAGAGAGAATGATCCCTGCCTTTAAAGAAGATGATTATTATCGCGGATTTGACCAGGCAGTGGATGCGATAATTCTTGCCGCAGCCGGTGAATATAAAGCGATACCTAAAAATAAAGAACGTAGTGGAGGAATACCCTTTCAAACACTTATAATAATGGCAATTATTCTTTTCTTTCTCTTAGGCAGGGGAGGAGGAGGGAGAGGAGGTTCCTATATGAGCCGTCGTGGATCAAGAGGACTTGGTAGTGGATTACCCTGGTTTATTGTTGGCAGTATGTTAGGCGGCGGTAGAGGTGGCGGTGGAAGTGGTTTTGGAGGAGGGGGCGGAGGATTTGGCGGAGGTGGCTTTGGAGGTTTTGGCGGGGGTTCCGGTGGCGGAGGTGGTGCAAGCGGCGGATGGTAAAATTTACAAAACCGCCAAAGTACAAGGGTAACTATAAATTATTTTTATTGTCATTAGGTTTTACATAAATTATTATCGCGATGAAATTACATCGTAAATAAATAAAAAATGCAGACCATTATGATCTGCATTTTAGTCTCTCTCCCCTTGGGGAGAGGATAGTTGAGGATTATTTTATCAATCCGCTAACATAATCTGCCAATTCTTTATTTCCCTCATCCATTTTTGCTTTACTAATCTTACTAAATGCTGCTTTAAACCCGGGATCTATATATTGCCTGTACTCCTCAGGAATAAGGTTTCTAAACTTCATGATCTCATCAACTCCTCTTTTAACTTTACCGGCATCTTTTACTTCAATTAAATAATCAGCAAAGTCATTTGACGACTTTATTTTTCCTTCGCTGGGCGGCGCATTTTTATATTGATTAAAAACTATATCAAAATCTTCTTCAGTTCCCTGGCTGATTAATGCTGCAGATACCACAGAGCCTAATTTTCCTTTTGCATCGGCACTGTATTTTTTTGCTAAGGAGTAGGTATTTGCGGGGTCAAGTTTGCTTAATCCATCAAGAGCAGCGCCGGCAACGGAATAAGATGAATCGCTTACATATCTTGTAAAGAGCGGAAGGTATTTTTTATCATTTTGCTTTGCCAGTATTTCAATTGCTTTTGCTTTTACTTTTTTATCAGGGTCGTTGGCTGCTAATTGCTCTACACGGCTTAAAATATCCGGAGTGAGAAGAGTTGTATTGGTACTTAATTTAGTTAAAGTAAATTCTCTCAGTCCTGAAAACTTATCATTCAACCCCCCCGCAAGCTCTTTCATTTTCTTTTTAGAAAAGTAGTCCAAAGCTTCTCTCCTGTCAACGTAATTAAGAGCATATTTGTATTGGTGAATGTAATTTTCTGCAATCTTATTTTCTGTTTTTTGTGCTATCAATATTTTATCTCCGTCAAAATTAATCAGGTCTGGTTTTGTGGCAGAGGCAAAAGAAAACGTATCTGCCTGGTTATTAACCCAAACGTTGTAGCGTGTTTTCCTGCTTCCATTATATACATCAATTGCTACTGGAAACTGGAAAAGATCATTGGCAGGTTGTGTTTGCTTTACAAAAACCTTGGCTTGTTTTTTATTATCATCATAATTATAAAAGATGTCTAATTTTGGATGACCGTTCCCGAAAAACCATTGGTTGAAAAACGGATTTAAATCTTTGCCGGTTACCTCTTCAAATGCGAGACGTACCTGGTGTGCTTCTGCAGCTTTAAATTTATTGGTAACCAGGTAATTATTAAGTGCCTTATTAAATGCATCGTCACCAACCATATTTCTGAGCATTTGTAAAATTGCCGCTCCTTTATTATAACTAACGGCATCAAATACATCTTCTTTGTCATGGTAGTTAAACCGAACAAGATCTTTATTCTCACTGCCGCTGTTAATATATCCCTGTGTGGAATTATAACGTTCTTCATCAGCGGCATCTTTGCCATACTTATATTCATTCCATAATTGAGAGCCAACGGTTGCAAAAGATTCATTAATCGTAAGGTTACTCCAGCTTTCTGCGGTTACATAATCACCAAACCACTGGTGAAATAATTCATGTGCTATCACTTCTTCCCACCGGTTTCCATCAGTTAGTTCCCTGGCATTTTGATAAGCACTTTCCTGGTGTAAGGTAGCAGTTGTATTTTCCATAGCGCCGCTAACATAATCTCTTCCCACTATCTGTGCATATTTTGCCCATGGATAATCTACTCCTGTAATGCTTGAGAAATATTTTATCATTTCAGGCGTATTGCCAAAAATTTTTCTAGCAACAGGAGCATATTCTTTTTCTACATAATAGCTTACTTCCTTTCCCTTATAACTATCTTTTACAATACTATAATCTCCTACACCCATAAAAAATAAATAGGGTGCATGCGGCAGATCCATCTTCCAGTAATCAGTTCTGGTGCCATCGGCATTCTTCTTTTGGCTCCCCAGTAATCCATTGCTAAGCGTTACATACTTGGCAGGCACGGTCATATAAATTTCTTGGGTAGTTTTTTGATTTGGCTTATCAATAGTGGGGAACCATACACTACTTGCTTCAGTTTCACCTTGTGTCCAGATTTGTGTGGGTTTGTCTTTTTCTTCTCCCCGTGGGTTAATAAAATAAAGACCTTTAGCATTTGTAATTGCAGCGCTGCCCTTTACTTTAAGATCATTTGGTTTAGATATGTAATCTATATAAACAGTGTAGTTTTCTCCTCCTTTGTACATTTTATCCAGAATAATTTTTAGTAACATCCCGTCATATGCATAACGCAAAGCCTTCCTAGATGTGCCTTTCATTATGCTTACTTCTTTAAGTTCCATTCCCTTTGCATCCAGGGTTAACGAGTCAGTAGAATAAAAATGAGGCTTTAATGTGATCCATGCTTTACCATACATCCACGATTTATCATAATCAAACTTTACGTCTAGTTTGGTATGAACAAGACCATTTATTTTGGGGGTAGTTACTCTGTAAATTTTTTTCCACGAAGTATCTTTTGGCTGGTCTTCGGGTTGGGCTTTTAATAAAAAAGGAACGAGTAAGGTAAGAATAAATACTATTTTTTTCATGATGGAGTTTTTATGGCTGCAAAAGTAATTGCCTTATTGTTAAAACAATTCATTTTTTACATGAAAGGCATATTGTAAGTTATAATAAATTAGATTTGTGATACTGTTTCCCGGCACTTATGAAGAATTTCTTAATAACCCTTATTTTTTCTTTTTGTTATTTAATGGTGAATGCTCAGCAAGACCGTTTTATTTATTTACAAACTGAAAATAAGCAACCTTTTTTTGTAAAATTCGATAATAAAGTTTTCAATTCAACCCCATTGGGCTATCTCATAATTCCCAAATTAAGTGACGGGCTTTATAGCCTGATTTTAGGATTTCCTGAAACCACTTCCGAGCAGGAATTTAATTGTTCAATAAATAAAAAGGATATAGGTTTTATAATTAAAAAAACGGCAGAAGATCAAGCGCAACTTTTAAATGTTCAAACGCTTAATGTTATCGTTCCGGCTAATGTTATTGTCAGGCCCGTTACTGTTTACGAAAAAGAAACGGATCTCTTTTCCACCATGCTGGCAAATGCAGTTCACGACTCAACTATTTTGCAAAAAGATGCTACAAATAAGATTTCCCTGGAAACTTCCGGGCAGATACAAAAAGATACCAACGCAATTACTGCAAACCCGGTAGTAACGGATTCTAAACCAGAGAATCCATCAAAGGATACTGTAAAAAAAGAAATTACAGTTTCTGAAAAACCTGTTGAACCAAATCAAAAAGATACTTCGCGGATTATATCTGCCAATATGGATGTTGTAAATTCTCAACCCGCTACTGTTTTGCCTATAGATTCTGCCATTAATAATAATATGGCAAATGAACCTCTTTCCGGTACTGCTCATCGATCTTCAATTAAACGAAAATTAAGAAAGGTAAATAAAGATGGCATCGAGATGATGTATGTAGATGAAGATGGTGGCATCAGGGATACGATCAGGATATTAATACCTGTTGATAAAAAGAAAAGTAATAAAGAAGTAAAAGTTACTGAGCCGGTAGCTTCTGTACCCGTTAGTGAAAAAAATAATCCTGAAAATGAAAGCAACAGTACCAATAAAATCAGAGAAGAAAAAGAACCAGTTAATGAAGATAATAATCAAGCGGTTTTAAAATCTGTAATGATAAATTCCGATTGTAAAAGTTTTGCTTCCGATGAGGACTTTATAAAGCTCAGAAAGAAAATGGTTGCTGAAGATAACGATGAGGATATGATTAAAGTGGCAAAAAAAGTTTTTAAAACCAAATGCTTTGTAACTGAGCAAATAAAAAATTTAAGCACTTTATTTTTAAAGGACGAAGGCAAGTATATCTTCTTCGATACTGCATATCCATTTGTTTCTGATTCTGATCTTTATTCTGCTTTGGAGAAACAATTATCAGATGAATATTACATTACCCGTTTCAGGGCGATGATCCATAAATAATTTTCATGCGCCGATACTTTATTGAAGTTGCTTATAAAGGCACTAAATATTCAGGCTTTCAAACTCAGCAAAACGCAAGTTCCATTCAATCAGAAGTCTGCAAAGCGTTAAAGGTTTTTTTTAAAAAAGATTTTGAATTAACAGGTTCATCCCGTACAGACGCAGGTGTACATGCATTACAAAATTTTTTTCATTTTGATATTGAAAATTCCTCTAAACAATTAGAGTCTTCAAAAGTCTCCCCTATGGGGGGAGATTTAGAGGGAGCTGTTTACAATTTAAATGCATTGCTTCCTGACGATATTGTTATCAAAAAAATATTCCCGGTAAAAGATGATGCGCACTGCAGATTTGATGCAATAAGCAGGGAGTATAAATATTTTATTTATCAGCAAAAGGATCCATTTCTGCAGGAAACCGCTTTGTATTATCCTTATAAAATTGATATTGATAAATTAAATGAAGCAGCTCAACAGATTTTGCAGTATCAGGATTTTTCTTCCTTCTCGAAAAGAAATACCCAGGTAAAAAACTTTCTTTGTAAGATTGAAAAAAGTGAATGGTACGCAGAAGGAAATTTGATTGTATACAATGTAATTGCTAACCGTTTTTTAAGAGGGATGGTAAAAGGATTGGTTGGCACTATGC
>MWYX01000031.1 GCA_002050465.1 Chitinophagales bacterium 65-1 | reverse complement strand
TGTACTGCGATTTGCTGATGGTGGAGATATAGATAATGAAACATGGGAGAGTGGTCGTTATTCGCCAACACCTACCATTATAGAAGCTGCAATGGCTTTGTACAATGGGCATAACGTCGCAGAGATTGAAGTGCCTTGTTAATCTTCAAAGGTTTGAGATCACACTCCCATAAATTAATAATTTTCCAGCCTTCTTTCTTTAATTCTTTAATGGCTTTTATATCATTAGCAATGTTGCTGTTAATTTTTTTCAGCCACCAGTCAGTTCTTGTTTTGGGTACAACAAAATATTTACATCCTTTATGTCCATGCCAAAAACATCCATGCACAAAAATCACAGTTCTGTATTTTGGTAAAACAATATCAGGCTTGCCTGGCAGGCTTTTATCATGCACCTTATAACGGAATCTATTAGCATGTAAAAATCTCCTTACCAACATTTCGGGCTTTGTATTCTTGCCTTTAATGCGGCTCATGTTGTAGCTTCTTACTTCCCTGCTGTGTACATCTGCCATTTGGTAAAGTTAAACAGTACCAAAATCTTTTTATACGATCTGTTTTACCTTAAAGCCTTTAATATTTTTAAGATTGTTGAATTCTTTGTCGCCGGTTAGTACAGTGGCATTTACATGCAATGCCAGGGCCGCAGCGTGTGCATCAGCGTAAGAGAGTTTGTGGGTGGCTTTTATAGTGGCAGCTTCAAAGGTCAGCTGCAGGTCGGCCTCTATGATAGTAATTTGAAACTGTAATAATTTAATCCGGCAGGCATCTGCCATTCCTTTACCGCTCTTCCTCCATATTGCATAATAGATCTCCCCGGCATTATACGAACATAAATACAATTGATGCCTGCCGGTTAATGCGTCAACCAAAAGCTTCTCAACCTCATCCCCACCTTTTTCTCCCCTGAAAAATGCAACCAATGCAAATGTGTCTAAAACATAAGTGGCCATTATTTTTTTCTTTTAATTTTTACAGCTTTTTTATATGCAGCTTCGGGTTCGCTTATCAGGCTTAATTTTCTTTCTTCAATTGCTCTTTCTTCTGCTTTGTATTCCGGCCACCATTCAGTCATTGGCTTGTCTGCTTTTCTCTTAGGTATCATTCCCCTGGCGCTTTTTATAAAAGCAGCATCCACCTGTTTTAAAATTATGCCATCGGTAGTTTCTTCAAAAAATACTTTAGTGCCCGGGTTGAGCTTATACTTATCCCTTAATCCCTTTGGTATTATTATTTGCCCTTTGGTTGTTAATACGCTTGAATGCATAATAATTATTTAATTCTTACAAATATAAAAAAGTAAGACAAAGTAAAAAAGTAAGATACTGTATTTTTCTTTACAATTTTTAAAAGTGATTTTAACTTTTGATCATCATTTTTATTCCCAGCCATGCACATAAATCACAGTCCTGTATTTTGGTAAAACAATATCAGGCTTGCCGGGCAGGGTTTTATCATGCAGCTTGTAGCGAAATCCGTTTGCATGTAAAAATTTACGTACCAGCATTTCAGGCTTTGTATTCTTGCCTTTTATCTGCTGCATATTAAATCTCCGCTGTTCCGGTGTATGTACATCAGCCATAATACAAAGTTAATGGTGCATGCGTTGTTTAAACAGTCATAAAAAATCAGTTATTTTGCATCATGTTCACGCTGCAATACATAATTCAAACCCTGCGCACTCATATGCCTGAGCTCCAAAAGAAATATCCTATCGGAAAGCTGGGAGTATTTGGCTCCTATGCAAGAGGCGAAGCAACAGAAAAAAGTGATATTGATATTGCGGTAGAGATCACCGGCCCTATGGGATTAAATTTTGTTGCTATGGCCGATGAAATTGAAGAGCTGTTCGGAAAAAAGACAGATGTGGTGCCTCTACGCTCCATCAAGCCTCAATACCTGCATTTAGTTCATAAGGATATTGTATATGCCTGATCGTAAACCTTCTGTTATAATTAAAGAGATACTTACCTGCATTGATCATATCCATACTTATACAGCAGATATTACATTTGAAACTTTTACCCAAAATTTTATGGCAGTTGAAGCCTGCCTGTATAATATCCAAATAATCGGCGAAGCTGTTTCGCATTTACCCGATATGATAAAGGATAAAGAAACACAGATCCCATGGTCTCTTATTAAAGGTATGCGCAACAGGCTTATTCATGAATACTTTGGAACAGATCTTTCGCTGGTGTGGGACACAATAAAACATGATTTGCCTTCCTTTCAAACTGCATTAGAAAAAATTGAAGCAGAACTTTTGAAAGAAGGCAGGTAGAATAATCTTCATACAAAAAAAGCCCCGAAAATTCCGGGCTCTAAAAAACCATTTAGTTATTTTTTACTGGTATCAGTTCTATTCATGTTATTGGAAGCAGGCGGCGCCATCATCTTCATTACCTCACGCATTTCCATAAAATTCCAGTGCTCAATTGCTTTTCCATCCTTGTATTTTGATACTTCGATGGAAGTCATATCGTAAGGTCCGTGGATTCATCCTCATAATATTTTCTATAGGAAACATTTAACACATTTTATGATTTCAATATTAATCTTAGGCATAGTTTTTCCATCTATTATACAAATTAAAACATCAGCAAAATGAAAAAGATATTTACAATAATAGCCTCTGCATTACTTTTTGCAGCCTGCAGCAACGACGAATTAGAAACAAAGAAAGATGTGGTAGTAACGGATACCTCTTCTATGTATAACAGCAATGCTTCAACTGATATAGGAGCAAAGGAAGAAGTTGAGGCAGCGCCTTTACAGCCTGCACCTGTAAGAACAATTACCCGTACAGTGTATGTTACCAGGAATTCACCGGCAAGAAAGGTAACGGTAAGAGAAGCAACCCCGGCGCAACCTGATTATTCAGCCCAGGCGCCTTCTACAAATCCACAAAGCACAGGAACTACTACACAAGGCACAGGTACAGGCACAACTGGTACCGGAACCGGAACTGAAGGCACGGCTACAACTACTAAGCCAGCTGAAAAAGAAAAGGAAGGAATGAGCAATGCAACCAAAGGCGCTGTTATTGGTGGAGTTGGCGGTGCAGTAGGTGGAGCGATCCTTAGTAAAAAGAAAGGAAAAGGCGCTATAATCGGTGGTGTGATTGGCGCAGCAGGTGGTTATATACTGGGCCGCAAAAAAGATAAGCAACAGGAAGAAGCGAGAAACTATAATTTTTTTACTAAATAGATTTTTTAATAGATTTTTATAAAAAGGCGGACTTATTCAGTTCGCCTTTTTTATGCAATTGAATTCAAAATGCTACAGAAATACCTCATAAAACGAAGGGAATTTTGGATCCTTTAAGGATAAATTTTTTGCAATAAAAAAGCATCACAATTGTGATGCTGAGGTTATTTTATGTAATCGTTTTAAGCTTTCTTTTTAGGAAACTTTCTCGTCTTTTGATCCAGCTCAACAATTTTTCCATTCTCAATTTTAAGATCATCCATTATAGACAATGAATCTTTTTTTCCATTATTATCTTCCCATACCTCCTTATACCATAGGCTTACATATTCTTCATTTTTGGCTTTTGATTTTACTGATTCCCAGTCTTTCATATCTACTTTAATACTTTTATACCTTGCCCTGGCTTGTTTAAATATAGCCTTAAGGCTATCGTTAGAAAGTTTTGCATCCAGCTCATCAAAACGCACTCTTACACTATCGCCAAAATAAGAAACTGATTCCTCGATATTCCCATTCTCATAGGCCTTTAATGCTTTTAAAACATTAAGTGTATGCTTCTTGTCTCCGGGCTCCCACGTATCAGGATCTTTTATAGTGTATGGATAATTCATAGTATCTGTGGTGGAAGTTGAATCCTTTGAGGATGCGGTTGCGTTATCTGCCTCATCCTTACATGATACAAGTGAGAAGATTACCAGTAATAAAAAAATTACTTTTTTCATGATGTAGTTTGTTTGTTTTTAGTTTAATTAAAAAAATTATAGGTAATTACTGGTTAGCCGGAATTTTGCAGGATGGATATAAACTAACGTTAATAAGCAGCGTTATGCGGACAAATATAGTACTATATTAACATTTCAACATGTTCATTTTCAATTGGTAAGAAAAGCCATTGAAGCTAATTAACTTCTTAAAGTTTAATAATTCTATCACTCTGGCACAGTTTTCTCATTATACCTGATATTAAAACTACGGATATGAAAAAGATAATACAAGGTTTAATGGTTGTTTCACTCTTTGCAGCGTGCAACTCTAAAACTGACTTAGATTCTAATAAAGATGTGATCCTGACAGATACTACAGGAATGTACAGAAGTAATATAATGACAGATACAGGGAGCGTAATAGAAACTACCACATTAACGAGAGGAAACAGGAATATGGCCGTTGCTAACAGGCGTACTACAAACACCAACAGAACAACCGCCTACCCCACCAGGAATACTACCAGAAGCTCAGGAACTACTGCCCGTTCATCTGGTACCAATACAGGTTCGGGTCAAACCAGCACTGTACCTCAAAAAAGAGGCTGGAGTAAAGCAGCGAAAGGTGCGGTTATAGGTGGAGCAAGTGGAGCAGTAGTAGGTGCAGTAGTAAGTAAAAATAAAGCTAAAGGTGCTGTGATAGGAGGTGTAGCAGGTGCTGCAGGTGGTTATATCCTGGGAAGATCAAAGGATAAAAAAGAAGGAAGAGTTAGATAATAAAAAATTCACTATCCAATACATAAAAAAGATCCATGCACACTGTATGGATTTTTTTTATCCATTTAATCCCTGTTGATTTAATTTACTTTTGCTGTCTAAATAAAAAATTTGAGGACAGAAACAAAAGCTTATGCTGCACAAAGCGCTGACACACCTTTAGCTCCATGGAACCTGCAACGAAGGGAACCCAAACCACATGATGTTGAAATTGAAATTTTATTTTGTGGCGTTTGTCACAGCGATCTGCATACTGCACGTGGTGAATGGGCCGGAACTGTTTATCCATGTGTACCGGGACATGAAATTGTAGGCCGCGTAACCAGGGTGGGAGACAATGTAAAAAAATATAAAGCAGGTGACCTTGCAGCGGTGGGATGCATGGTAGATAGCTGCCGCGAATGTGATAATTGTAAAGATGGCCTGGAGCAATATTGTAAAGAAGGAATGGTTGGCACATACAATGGAAAGCAAAGAGACGGAAGTGGCAATACTTATGGCGGATACAGCAATAAAATTGTTGTGCATGAAGATTTTGTACTCAGAATTTTTGATAAGTTACCACTGGAAGGTGTAGCTCCTTTATTGTGTGCAGGCATTACAACCTACTCACCATTGAAGCATTGGAAAGTTGGTAAGGGTGATAAAGTAGGCGTAGTGGGCCTTGGCGGGTTGGGACATATGGGAGTTAAACTGGCAGTATCTTTTGGGGCAGAAGTAACAATGCTTAGCCACTCAGCCAATAAGGAAGCAGATGCAAAAAGATTAGGCGCTCACAAATTTGTTTTAACCTCCGATGAACAGCAGGTTAAGTCTTTAAATAATTATTTTGATTTTATTCTTGATACGGTTTCTGCCACACATGATTACAATTTATACCTTAATATGCTTAATACAAATGGTAAGATGATTTGTGTTGGGGCCCCTCCTGATCCCATTCAAACACCGGCATTCAATCTTATTTTTCAAAGAAGAAGCATAGCAGGTTCCCTAATAGGCGGTATACCCGAAACACAGGAAATGCTTGATTATTGTGCAGAACATAATATTGTATCTGATGTTGAAGTGATCAACATTAAGGATATTAATGAAGCTTATGAGCGCATGATAAAGGGAGATGTACGTTACCGCTTTGTAATTGATATGGCAACTTTATAAACCAATGATCTGCAAACTAATTTGCCCTTTTGACCGTCGCTCATAAAAATTGTTTTAATATTTTAGTAAACCATTTTACATTGAGCGATTACATTCCATCATAGAAGCGTATTATGCGGAGAGTGAGGGATTCGAACCCTCGATACCCTTTCGAGTATACACACTTTCCAGGCGTGCTCCTTCAACCACTCGGACAACTCTCCAAAAAAGAGTTGCAAATCTACGTTGTAAAAAATTGGCATTCACTTTTTTAGTTGATAATTATTACCTCTAAAGATCTGTATACTTTTTACCCAAAAAATAATGAAATAGATTGCAGTTAACTTTATATCCCTAATTAAATTTGACTGTAAATACTTCATATGTTTTCCAAAGCATGCTCTATAGCCCGTGAATTTACTTTTCCCATAATTATTTCACAGGTAAATTTTAAGGGAGAATGCAGTTCTGTGATCGGAAGCTATGTATTAATTAATGACGAAGGTTGGTTTGTTACTGCACACCATGTAATTGCACTTGTAAATTCGTTACAACGTTCGTTGGGAGAATACCATGACCTGGCAACACGTCGACACAAACTTGAAGCTGATGAAAATATTAAAAAGCATGAAAAGATTAACCAGCTTAAAGGACATTTGAAAATACCCGGCGAAGCAGTTACCAATTACTCGATATGGCTGGGCCGTGATGGTCTTTCTATCGGGACCTTATTTGTACTTCCTGAAATTGATCTTGCTGTAGGCCAATTAAAAAATTTTGATAAAGCAACAGTAAAAATATATCCTCATTTTAAAGATCCTTTAAAACCCATGGACCAGGGAACAAGTCTTTGTAAATTAGGGTTTCCTTTTCATTCCATAAAACCAACCTACGATGGTGCAAAGGGTTTCATTTTGCCACCCGGCTCAGTGCCTATACCATTCTTTCCTATGGAAGGCATATTTACCAGGAAGGTTGAAATGAAAGTACCTACGGCTTCCATGCATCCTTTATATTTTATTGAAACCTCATCACCCGGCCTGAGTGGGCAAAGCGGCGGCCCAACTTTTGATGTACACGGAACGGTTTGGGCAATACAAAGCCAGACACGGCATTTAAAACTTCATTTTGGAGTAGATAAAACAGATAAAGATGCTGATGTTTTAAAACATCAATACCTGAATGTGGGATGGGGAATTCATTCAGAAACACTCACTTCTTTTTTTAAAGAGCATTCTATACAATTTCAACTTTCTGAATACTAGGCATTATAGCGGTATGCATGATTCATACCTCATAATGTATTTTCCTTTACAAATTTTATGGAAATAGAGTTTACACAGTGCCTTGTATTTTTATCTGTAAACCTTTCTCCTTTAAAAACATGGCCGAGATGGCCATCACAGGCAGCGCAAACAATTTCAATCCTTCGGCCATCAGCATCGGGTAAATGTTTTACCGCCCCCGGTAATTCATCATCAAAGCTTGGCCATCCACAATGTGAATCAAATTTATCTGATGATGTGTATAAAGGAGTATTGCAACGCCTGCATAGGTAAGTACCCGTTTCTTTATTATGGGTGTATTCGCCGGTAAAAGGCATTTCAGTTCCTTTATGTACTATCACCCTTTCTTCATCTTTTGTCAAGGTATTATATTCCATATTTAGTAATGTTTATTTATTAAGATCAGTTGCTTTTTCGTCTTCATCTTTTATCTCTATTTTTTTCAGATCTCCTTTTGCAGGGCCATTAATTACTTTTCCCTCCGTGGTAAATCGTGATCCATGCATGGGGCAATCAAATGATTTTTCTTCATTATTCCATTGCAAAATGCCGCCTAAATGCGGACAAACCGCTGTATGAGCATGAATGCAGTTATGTTCATCCCGATACACAGCAATCTTTTTTAATCCTGAAGAAATAACCCCGCCTTCGCCGGGCTTAAGCTCTTCAGCATCTTTTATATCTCCTTGGCTTACCCAATCTACCAGCTGTGCGGTCATATTACCTACTTCACGTAAATAATCATCAGTTGTTGTAAGCGTAATGCGTGATGGGCTGTACAGATCCATCCATTGATTTTCTTTACCGGTGATAATATCAGAAATTATCATTCCGCCAAGCGTACCATGTGTCATTCCGTTTCCTGAATCACCTGTAATAATATAAATGTTATCATCTCCGGGGTTTTTTCCTATAAATCCCAATGAATCTACCGGCTCCATAACCTGGCCCGACCATTTGTAAACTATATCTTCAATTGCAGGAAATCTTTTTTTGGTCCACCCGATCAATTTTGTGTACCTGTCTTCCTCGGGAATATCTTCATCATCAGCCTGCCCCGTTTTATGATCTTCACCACCACAAATTAAAAGATCATATTCTTCATCTAATTCTTCTAATCTTACGTAATGATAAGGCTGGGTTATCCATTTTGAATCATGGTCACCGGTATCCCACCAAAGTGAATATGGCAATTTACCTTTTTTAATTTTTGCCCCGATCACGTAGGTACGGTATGGCCATTGTTTGGTATGCATGGTAAGCACATCATTAACCGGTGTATTGGTAGCCACAATAATATGGTTAGCAGCTATATCAAATTCATTAACCTTTGCTCCATTTTTATTAATATGTTCAGCTTTGGATTCGGTAAAAATGTTTCCCCCCATTTTTACAATGGCATCAGCCAATCCTTTTAAATAATGCATTATATGAAATTGCGCCTGGCCGGGATATTTTATACACCAGCCATTTTCTGATTCAATGGCCGGTACTTTTGACAACATTTCTGTAAGCAAACCTGCCCGCTTTGTGGCTGCATATTCTTTATCTAACGTTTCTTTTGTATCGGTGGCATGCAAAAAAAGATAACCGTCAACTCTTTTAAAATTGCATTCTATCTTTTCCAGTTCAATTGTTTTATTTATCCACTCAATTGCGGCGGAATGGCTGTTGGCGGCCAGGGCGGCCTTTTCTTCATTAAATATTTTTTCAAGTTCATAATAAAAATCATCAAGGGCATGGGTTATATGCGCCGTAGTTCGCCCACTTTCACCACTGCCTATAAAACCATCTTCAACCAATGTAATTTTATGACCAGCTTTTAAAAGGCAATAGGCAGCTGTTAAGCCCGAAATACCGCCCCCGATTATCAAAATATCTGTTTGAAAACTTTTATCTACTTTTTCAAAAATTATCGGTTTGGATGATGCTATCCAATAGGATAGATTTTCACCTGAAGTTCTGTTACTATCAATAGGGTTTTTATCAAGCGTGCTCATATGTAAAGATAACTTAAGAAGAAGTTTGTTGCAATTTTTAATTGCCGATTAAATGCCTGCTGCAAGGTTTGTACCAAGCCTCAAAATTATATACGGAAATAAAATATAGATTGATTTTTCAAACCGCCTGAGCGGGGGATATTCAATTGGTTTACTCTTCCAGCACTTTTTCCATCCGCATGCTCCTTGATCCTTTGATAAGGATGTGAGTATTTTCTATATTTTGGTTTTTCATCCATGTTTTAGAAATTGCAGCATCATCAAAATGCGTGTAAGTATGGATGGTATTTTTGAAATTATCACCTACCAGTATTACATTGGTCCATTTGTATTTATTAATGAGTTTTATTATTTCGTTATGCTCTTTATCACTCTCCGTACCTAATTCCATCATACTGCCTATCATTAATATTTTATTTGTTGCTTCCATATGAGCAAAGTTTTCAATAGCAGCTTTCATGCTGGCAGGGTTGGCATTGTAAGCATCTAAAATTATAGTATTGGTACCTTGTTTTATTAATTGTGAGCGGCTGTTTGATGGAATATAATTTTCAATTGCAGCTTTTATTTTTTTATCAGATATATTAAAATGTTTTCCAATAGTTACTGCTGCCAGCACATTTAATAAATTATAGTGCCCCACTAACTGCGTTTTCATTAATCCTATGTTAGCGCCAGCCGTTATTTCAACTTCCAGTAAGGTAGAACTACTTATAGATCTCCCCATCACGGATCCTTCTGAGATTCCATAGGTAATAATATTTTTTATTCCTGTACCTTTTGTTTTTATAAAATTATCATCGCAGTTTACAAAAGCTGTTCCACCATTTTCTCTGAGAAAATCAAATAATTCTCCTTTGCCTTGTCGTACTCCCTCTTCACTGCCAAAGCCTTCGAGGTGCGCCTTGCCGCAATTGGTAATAAGCCCGTGTGTTGGCAGTGCATACATACAATAACTTTCAATCTCTTTTAAATGATTAGCGCCCATTTCTATAACTGCCATTTGCGCATCCCTGTTTATTTTAAGAATGGTTAATGGCACGCCTATGTGATTATTTAAATTTCCCCGGGTTGTATAAGTTTTATAGGAAGAGGATAAAACCTCATGCACTAATTCTTTTGTAGTTGTTTTACCATTGCTGCCGGTTATAGCAATAAATGGAATCCCGCCCGGGCGGGACAAGTTATTGAACTGCTCACGATGATGTTTTGCTAACCGTTGAAGTGTTAACAGTACATCATCGGTTTTAATTAATCTTTTATTACTAAAATCTATTTCTTCATCTATGATGGCATAGGCTGCACCTGCATCCAACGCATTTTTTACGAAGTGGTTACCATTAAAGTTGGGGCCTTTTAGTGCAAAGAACAGGTCTCCTGGTACTATTTTTCTTGTATCGGTCTTTATTAAAGGATACTGCAGGTAAATTTTATAAAGATCTTCTATCTCCATGCCGCCAAATTACAATTTTCATCCCGCTTTATACCAGACAAATTCCAAATAAAAAAGCCCCCGACTTATTGCGGAGGCTTACAATATTTTTTATTTTATTATCTTTTTTTCCGGCTGTTTTGTTTACGCTTTCCAAAAATATTTCCCTCTTTAAACTCGTTACCCTCCGGGCTTCCCAATCTTGTCATTGCGTTTCTGAAACCGATTGTACTGCTGGCCTGGTCTTCTTCAAGATACCTGCGTGAACCGGGAGACAGCCAGTAAGGCATATCGTTCCAGCTACCGCCTTTTACAACTCTTGATTTATCGCTTATTAATGTAGAAATTCCGTAGCCATAAGTTACCCCGGAAGCCGAATCACCATCTAAATAATTAATAACATTCCCTTTTTGATAGTTACGGCGATTAACACTTTCGGAATCTGTTACATCAACCTTTTTTAAACGTCCCAATGTATCTCTTTCATATTCGCCATCTGTGTTCTTATAAAATTTTTCAAATTTATTACCGCGGTAAGGATTAAAATCATCTACATCCATCGGTGTCAGTGGCCTGTATACATCACCAACCCACTCACTTACATTTCCACTCATATTATAAGCTCCATAACCATTTGGGTAAAAAGATTTTGTTGGACCCGGTATTGCAGCCCGGTCATTTAAACCGCCGGCAACCCCCATATTATCTCCATTACCTCTTTTAAAGTTTGCTAAAAATTGTCCCTGCCAGCTGCCGCGGCGATTATCACGAAGGCCATTTACATTGTGGCTCCATGAATATACCTGTTGATTGGCTATTAATTCCTCACCCCTCTTTTTCTCATTTTTCCTTGGATTAGGATTTTGATTTATCAGGCCATAAGCAGCATATTCCCATTCTGCTTCAGTTGGTAAACGATAGCCTGGCATTAATATACCATCTTCAAATGTTACAATTTTTCTAGTTCTTCCACTTACATCTTTTAGCGCATCTTTTTTACTTTTTGGTGCGGTTTTATTATTGATAAGCTCAGGATTCATTAAATAAGTATCGGTATTAAAACTTTCTTCTCCGCCTCCCTGTCTCATCGCAGATAAAGGTGAACCCTTTTTTAAGTATCCTTTATCAATCAATATGCCTTCGTTTACACGATCGGTTCTCCAGATGCTGAAATCGTGTGCCTGCTGCCAGGTAACTCCAACTACCGGATAATAATTATAAGCAGGATAACGGAAATAATATTCAACATAAGGTTCATTATATGCCAATTCGCTTCTCCAAACTAACGTGTCAGGCAATGCCCTTCTCATTATCATTGTATCATTATCAAATGTATTAGCCAGCCAATACATGTATTCGCGGTAATGAACATTGGCTACTTCTGTTTCATCAATATAAAAGGAATTAACTGTAACACGGCGGGGGATATTATTCCAATCTCCCATTACATCCTCTTCCCTTGCCCCCATAGTAAAGGTACCACCCTGTACAAAGATCAGTCCGGGACCGGCCTTTTGACCTTTTGATTTTAGTACATGGAAGCTTCCGTAATTTTTATCATCATAATTCCAGCCGGTGGCTGTAGATTTATCTTTCTTCTTACTAAAAATGCTTCCATTTTTACAAGATATAAATGAGAAGGAAACCAGAACAAGGATAAAAAAATTTCTGGCGGATAATAACTTTAGCATGTGTATTCGTTTAACAGTTTTATTAACGAAGGGTTTTCTTGATTATTGTGCAGCAGGTTAGGCTTAACACATTGCGAATATAAATACTTTATGTATAAAGATTCAAAGCACAAAGACAATTTTAGAGGCCATATTCACACTTTTGCAAAGTATTCACAATTACAGGTTTGTTACTATAAAAATATCCTTGGGTAAAAAAAGGTATAGGTTTTTATCGTTTACTCAACTTTAGTAATTTACGGTGTGCAGCCTCTGGCTATTAAAGTATGTCTTTTATATTAGTTATTATTTTAATTGGCTTTTTAAAGAAAACCTATATTTTTACAACATCTAAATTTTATAGCTATAATTCCAGCTTTACCTCATCAAGACTAAACTACGCATGAAATACGCAAGGTTAAAGTTTATTATTTTATCAGTAATAATGATAACTATAATAAATGTTAGTGCACAAACCACCTCTCAAACAAAGCCGATAAATGTTGTAACAACAGCAGTACCTTTTTTAAGAATTTCACCGGATGCCAGGTCCGGAGGAATGGGAGATATAGGAATAGCCACTACACCGGATGCAAATTCCTCTTTCTGGAACCAGGCAAAAATTCCTTTTGCTCAAAGTAAATCTGCTATAAGTGTTTCATATACGCCATGGTTAAAGGGTTTAGGGCTTAATGATGTATACCTGGCTTCTTTAGCAGGATATTATCAATTAGATGAAACGCAGGCTATATCATCCTCACTGCGGTATTTTAGTTTAGGCAACATCCAATTCACTGATATTTCCGGTAATGATCTTAGTACCTATCGGCCTAGGGAATTTGGATTTGATGTTGGTTATTCCCGTAAACTATCAGATAAATTAGGGTTAGGCATTGCATTACGCTATATTAATTCCAGTTTAGCCAAAGGCGATCCAAATAACTCTGGAATTTCTTATAAGCCCGGTTCTGCTGTTGCAGCTGATATCAGTTTATTTAAAGATGGAAGCGGTGGTGATCCGGATGTATCGGGGTTAAATTGGGGTATTGCCCTCAATAATCTGGGCTCAAAGATTTCATATACCAATGATGCTACCCAAAAAGATTATATACCGGCTAACCTTGGTATTGGCGCTGCTTATACTAAAATTTTTGATGAAAACAGTAAGGTAACATTTGGATTGGATATAAATAAATTATTAGTTCCAACTCCACCTCAATTTACAGGCAACACTACTTCCGATTCAATTGCTATTGTAAAGTACAGGAGTAAGGGAGTTTTAGGCAGCTGGTTTAGTTCATTTGGAGATGCTCCCGGAGGAGGTAGTGAAGAGTTACGTGAAGTACAGGTTTCTTTAGGTGCAGAGTATATGTATAATAACCAGTTTGCGTTCAGGGCAGGTTATTTTTATGAGGCGCCCACTAAAGGCAACCGTAAATACTTTACAGTTGGCGCAGGATTAAACTATAATATGTTTGGATTAAATTTCTCCTATCTTATTCCCTCAGGTGGCGGTGTTAATAGAAATCCATTGGCAAATACAATCCGATTCAGCCTGATCTTTAATCTTGATAAAGAAACTGCAGCTCCGGAAAGTAATTAAATTATTTTAAACAAATGTCTGTTAGAATTGGCTTCGGTGTTGATTTTCATCAATTAGTTGCCGGCAGAGAATTATGGATTGGAGGTATTAATATCCCACATATCAAAGGTTCCTTAGGGCACAGTGATGGGGATGTTTTATTGCATGCCATCTGTGATGCTATGTTGGGTGCGGCATGCATAGGGGATATTGGTGTACATTTTCCAAATACTTCATCCGAATTTAAAAATATCGACAGCAAAATTCTTTTAAAGAAAAGTTTTGATTTAATATCAGCTAACGGTTATAGGATTGTAAATATAGATTCTACATTATGTCTGGAATCACCCAAAATACAATTTTATGTACCACAAATGCAGCAAATTATCGCACCTGTTTTATCCTTAAATATTTCAGATATTTCTATAAAGGGAACAACAACAGAAAGAATGGGTTTTATCGGCAGAGAAGAAGGATTGGCAGCCTATGCTACCATTTTACTTGAATCAGTCAATTAATCCTACGCCATAAAAATTATGTATTCTCTAAGGTTTGCATCCCTACCTTTGTTCATATGCCCAAGCTTTTGATAAAAATTATAAACGAGTCTGATAACAGTACACCTTATTATGCAACACCCGGTTCCGCAGGCATGGATATCAGGGCTAATATAATGGAACCACTTACATTTCAACCCCTGCAAAGAAAAGTAGTGCCTACAGGACTATTTATTGAACTTCCGGATGGATATGAAGCACAATTAAGGCCACGAAGCGGGCTGGCAGATAAACAAGGAATTACCTGTTTAAATTCACCCGGCACTGTTGACAGTGATTATCGGGGAGAAATAAAAATTATCCTTATAAATTTATCGGATGAGGAACAGGTTATAAAGCATGGTGACAGGATAGCGCAAATGATAATTTCAAAAGTTGAAAAAGTAAAATGGGAAAATGTACAGCAATTAAATGAAACACAAAGGGGTAATGGCGGGTTTGGCCATACAGGAATTAATTAATAAATTATAATTTTCAAAACATGAAAAATTTTTTTAGTATAGTATGTGCAATTGTTTTAGCAGGTGCTTTTTTTAGCTGCCGCTCAACAAAAAAATTACAAACAGCAATAAATAAAAAAGATACGGTTATTACAGGAAAGAATATTGCTCCTGATTCTCTTAAAGGAGGAAATGAACTGTTTAACACCCTTAATCGTAACAGGATAGACTTTAAAACATTTTCCGCAAAGATCAAAGTAGATTATGAAGATTCAAAAGGTAAACAGCCCGATGTAAATGCTTTTGTGCGAATGCATAAAGACAGCGTGATATGGATATCAATAAATGCAACATTCCTCAGTATTGAAGCTTTCAGGATATTGATAACAAAAAACAAGGTTATAGTAATGAATAAACTAAAAAAACAGGTTGATGAACATCCATTCAGCTTTATCGAAAAAATAGCTAAGATCCCTCTTGATTTTAAAACATTACAGGATCTGATAATTGGTAACCCTGTTTTTTTGGGAGACAAAGTAGTGGCTCACAAAGTAACAGAGAACCGTATTCTGCTTTCTACCATCGGAAAATACTTTAAGAATTTACTTACGCTTTCAGCTAATAATAATTTAATAGAAAGAAGTAAACTTGATGATCTGGATGTAACACTAAACAGAACAGCGGATCTTAGTTACGGCGTATATGAAAAAAAATCAGGATTTTTCTTTTCTTCCAAACGTGAAATAACAGTAGCAGAAAAAACAAAGGTGGATATAAAGCTGGATTTTAAACAGTATGACTTTAACACTGAATTATCATATCCTTTTGCAATCCCTAAAAATTTTAAAACAAATTAATCGTTCTCAGCATTGTATTTATAAGCAGGATATATTTGTTTTTATTTCTCAATCCTAATCCATGCAAAAATTAATTTTAACAGGGGTTATTGCTTTAATCTTTTTTAATTGTGTAGCCCAGACCAATAAGGATGAGTTACAAAAACAAAGACAGCAACTTAGAAAAGAAATACAGGAAACAGAAAAAGTTTTAAACGCAACTAAGAAAACCACAAAAGAAAATCTCGGACAATTATCATTAATAAATAAAAGGCTTGATCTGCAGGGAAATGTTATCGAAAACATCACCGGCCAATTAAAGTTTATTGAAAATGATATTTATAAGTCTCAAAGAGAAGTAAATAAATTAGCGAAAGTTCTTGATACCTTAAAACAGGAGTATGCTAAAAGCATGGAATATGCTTATAAGAACCGTAATAGTTACGATTTTTTAAAATTCATTTTTTCCGCGTCCAGTTTTAATGATGCTATCAAACGTGTTACTTATTTAAAATCTTATCGCACTTATCGTGAGCAGCAAGGTGCTAATATAGTTCGTACCCAGCAACTTTTACAGGAGCGTATAAATGAACTTTCGGGCAATAAACAAAAAAAGAACATTACCCTTACTGAAAAGAGTAAAGAAATGACAGTTCTGGAAAAACAACAGGATGAAAAAGAAAGGATAGTAAATAAATTAAAGGGGCGGCAAAAAGAACTTACTGCACAAATCTCCAATAAAAGAAAACAGGATGCAAAGCTAAGAGGAATGATCACAGCAATGATCAGAAAGGAAATTGCTTTGGCTAATGAAAGGGCAAAACAAAAAGCATTGGCTGAGGCGGCTAAAAACAAAGCTGCTACTAATAACAATGTTGCCGTAACTAAACCTGCTGTAAGAACACCAAAAAAAACCGAAAGCGTTTTAGTAAGTTCGGAAGCTGACAGGGCATTGGATGCCAGCTTTGAAAGGAACAGGGGTTCACTGCCCTGGCCTGCTGATGGCTTTATTTTAAGCCATTCAGGAAGAAACGTATTGCCCGGTGGTGTACAATACGACAATCCCGGAGTTAGCATTGGCACTGCAATTGGGGCTTCAGTAAAAGCAATTTTTGATGGCGAGGTAACGTTGGTAAATCCTATGGATGACAAACAGGTGGTTTTTGTAAAGCATGGAAAATATTTTAGCGTTTACAGTAACCTTTCTGGTGCAAATGTACAAAGAGGGCAAGCTGTAAAAACCGGCCAGGTAGTGGGGCGTGCAGGCGCAAATGATGATGGCCAAGGGCAGGTTGATCTTATTATAATGAAAGAAAGTAACAATGTAAGGCCGGAACAATATCTCAGGAGGAAATGATCAATCAAATAAAGGTTTTGTACAAAGCTTCATACTCAGGCACTATATTGTTAATATCAAATTTCTTAGCCTGATGTAGAGCATTTTGTTTAAATTCCTTAAGCTTTACTTCATCGGATAAAATGTGAAGCGTATTCTTACACATACCATCTACATCTCCCACACCACTTAAAAATCCACTATAATTATTTAAATTAATTTCAGGTAATCCGCCTGCATTAGTTGATATTACGGGTACAGCTGCCGCCATGGCTTCCAGTGCTGCAAGTCCAAAACTTTCATATTCACTGGGTAATAAAAATAAATCCGTTATGGGCAATATATCTTCCATCTGTTCCTGCTTGCCTAAAAACCTGATATCATTGTGACAAACACTTTCACGGCACAGGGTTTCAATTGCTGGTCTTTCAGGTCCGTCTCCTACAAATAAAAGCTTGCATGGAATTTCTGCATTTACTTTTACAAATATTTTTACAACGTCATTAACCCGTTTTACTTTTCTGAAATTAGACGCATGAAGTAAAATTTTTTCCCCATTGGGAGAAATAACTTTTTTAAATGCATCAATGGGTTTTCTGTTAAATCGCTTTACATCCACAAAATTGTATATTACCTGTATATCCTTTTCCATTTTAAAGTTTCTGAAAGTTTCATCACGCAGATTTTTTGATACTGCTGTAATGGCATCACTTTCATTCATGGAAAATGTAACAACCGGCGAATAGGTTTTATCCCTTCCTACCAATGTAATATCAGTACCATGCAAAGTAGTTACTACAGGAATTTTGATTCCCTGCTTTGCAAGAATTTGCTTTGCCATAAAAGCAGCGGAAGCATGCGGTATTGCATAATGCACGTGTAATAATTCTACGTTATTATTCAATATAACATCCACCATAGTACTTGCCAATGCGGTTTCGTATGGCGGGTAATCAAATAACGGATAAGTAGGAACCCTTACTTCATGATAAAAAATATTGGCATGGAAGCCACTTAATCTTACAGGTTGCTGGTAAGTTATAAAATGGATATTGTGTCCTTTATCGGCCAATGCTTTTCCTAATTCAGTAGCCAAAACACCGCTACCTCCAAACGTAGGATAGCATACAATTCCGATATTCATATTTGTAAAATTCTGATAATTGAGGTGCAAAATACTGATTCTTTAATCGCAATTACATCTCTTCTTAATTAGCTGTAATATTATATTTAAGTTTGCAGGAAATATTATTATGAAAAGCTTTTTAACATGGACCATTTCCTTAATTCTGGTGGGGCTTATTATCTATTTCCTTTTTGCAACTGTATATACATATAGTGACGGAAACCGTGCCGGGAGATTAATAAAATTTTCTCATAAGGGATATATTTTTAAAACTTATGAAGGTGAACTAAACCTGGGCGGAATAAATACAACTAGTGGAGGAATTCTAATAAATAATATGTGGCAATTTTCGGTAGAAGATAAATCTGTTGCTGATTCTTTATCAAAATTAGAGGGTAAAGATTTAACGCTTCACTATAAAGAAAAAATCAGGGCCTTGCCATGGCGCGGTGATTCAAAATATATTGTTGATAAAATAACTGAAATCCGGTAATCCAAAAAAATATTAATGTATAGGTTTTTTTTTATAATAGTAGTGTGTTTACACACACAATTTGCATTTTCACAATATGGGGATTCAGTTATTATAAAAAGGATCGTTGATGAAACAATGACCAACAGCACAGCTTATGAAAATTTACGAAAGCTGTGTAAACAAGTGGGACCAAGACTTTCAGGCTCTCCTCAATTTGCAAAGGCAGTAAAATTGGTTACTGCTATGATGAAAGAAATTGGCGCAGATTCGGTTTATCTTCAGCACTGCATGGTGCCGCATTGGGTAAGGGGTGATAAAGAAAGGGGGCAGATAATCTTATCCGGAAACAAAAAAAGTCATTTAGTCAATGGGCAATCAGTTTAACCAAATTAAAATTCCAATATCCCAATAATCCTTTAATCTCATAAATCCTGGTTCAGACAAAATATCACAGGCTTTTTATGCAGATCAATGCTTTCCTTTTTCCACTCTGCTATGCTTTTTGTTTTTATAAATTCATTTTTTGAAGTAAGCTCAGCGGCAATGCAAAGTTGTGTGGAAGGTTTACAGGTTTTTAATATGGTTTCCAATAATTGATTATTACGATAAGGTGTTTCAATAAATATTTGTGTGCATTTTTTTACTGCAGATTCTTCTTCAAGTTGTTTTAACCTTAATGCTCTTGGATGTGCATCAATTGGTAAATAGCCATTAAACTGAAATTGTTGCCCGTTCATTCCACTTCCCATTAACGCTAATAAAATTGAATTTGGGCCTACCAATGGTTTTACAGTGATATTCATTCGTTGTGCTGCGTGTACTAAAATTTGTCCCGGATCTGCAATGCCGGGGCACCCCGCCTCACTTATAATGGCAATACTTTTTTCTTCACTAAGTTTTTGTTTAAACACAGCCAGCTGTTCTGCTTCTATTTTATGAATAGAAAACCATTCATAATTATCAATTATAATTTCTTTGAAGATTATTTTTAAAAAACGCCTTGCTGTTCTTTCATTCTCTGCAAAAATTACCTGGCAATTTTTTATTGCATCAACAATGTAAACAGGAATTGTTTCAATGCTGTCTTCTGATAAAAAAGAGGGAATTAAATAGACGGTGCTTTTAGATGTCATGATTTTTTTTGTCCAAAGGTTCAAAAGGACCCCCTTCGGAGATGATGCAAACTTAAGGTTGCTGCGATTACTGCGTAGGTGGGTGCTAATATCCAACCAATAATTGGCAAAGCATGCATTAGATAAAATACCATACCGTTTCCAATAGCAAGCCCTTTATGGTTACCAATAAAATCAATGCTTTGGGCCACAGAAAGCTTCCGGCGCTCACTGCTATAATCCAGCATAGAAAATCCAAAATAATAACATTCTATGAATAATACCAGCACAGGAGATGCCCAGCCAATAACAGGAATTAATGCTAATATAAATATTGAAATAAGATATACAGTTTGCCAAAGTGTATTTCTGATTGCGATTGCAATACCCCGGATAACATCTTTTGAGAATTGCTTAAAATCAAAAGGGTAATCTTTTCCATTGATGATCGATTCAGTCCTTTCGCTGATATAGGCGAAAACAGGAGAGCCAATTATCAGGAATAAATATTTGAACCACGAAAAATAAAAGAATAGTAAAATCAGCTGCAGAATTAATTGCCCGAAAATAAAAATGAAGCGAAGCCAGCTATCCTGCTCTTTAACCATTAATGCTTTTAATCCTGTTTTAGAAAAAACATAATCAATAACATCAGCAGATGAATGCCAGAAAAAATAAATTCCTGCGCAAAATAATATTGTATAGAATATTCCCGGAATAATGATCCATTTCCATAACCTGTGTTTTACAATAAACCTGTGCGCTTTAAAATATGCCTGTATAGCTATGATAAGTTCTTTAAGCAAATCGTTAATTGAGGTTTCTTCAAACTTAGAAAATATAATTGGTGTTTTGTAACGCAGATGCACATTTAATATAAATTTATGGGTTTGAAGTATTTAATATTTAGTTATGAATCATAAAAAATTATCGCTTAATTTTTATAAAAGGAAAGACGTAGTTCAAATAGCACGTGATCTGTTAGGGAAAATATTAGTTACCAATTTTGATGGTGTAACTACATCAGGCAGAGTTGTGGAAGCTGAAGCTTATGTGGCTCATATTGATAAAGCTTCGCATGCATTTGCAGGAAGACGTACGTTACGTAATGATCATATGTATGCACATGCCGGTACTGCCTATGTTTATATTTGTTATGGTATGCACCAGATGTTTAATGTTGTAACCAATGAAAAAGACATTCCCGATGCAGTGCTTATTCGTGCAATAGAACCTATTGAAGGTATTGATATTATGCTGCAGCGAACAGGAAAACCAAAATTAGATTTTACCCTAACCAAAGGGCCGGGAAATGTTGGAAAGGCATTGGGGATTTTTAAAAAACATTCAGGCTTGCATTTGCTGGATGATGAAATATACTTAGTTGATGACGGAATTAAATTAAAAGAAAATGAGATCGGCATCAGCAAACGTATTGGTGTAGAGAGCGCATTCCCTGACTCTGAGTTGCCATACCGTTTTTATGTGAGAGGAAATAGGTATGTGAGTGGTAAGAATAAATAAGATATAAACTTACCGCTGAGAAAATGCGAGGCAAAGTTTACCGCAGAGATTATCAGCGTAATCTCAAAAAACTCTTTTCTCTGTGGTAAAAATCATTTTATCATATCAGAGATAGTAGTGAATTTATATCCCTTTTTCTTCAACGCAAGTAATAGCTCATCCAAACGAGTGTAAAATTTATCAGTTCTTCGTGGATCAGTTCCAAAATGAATTAATAAAATAAATCCATTTAACCCATCTTCTTTTTCTTTAATTAAAATGGATTGATAAATTTCTTCAGAGCCCTTGTAGTTCTTCATTTCCGGTGTGGTATAATCGGCTGTGCTTTTTGTACCAGGAGAATAATTTATTAATTGCATTCCCATCTGCTTTGTCCATAAAGAAATACTATCGTTGTACCATTCATACGGCGGAATAAAATATTTTATAGCTGATCTTTTAACTCCAAAGTTTTCGATAGCTTTTACATTATCATCCAGGTCTTTTATAAAATGATTTTTTGTAACCAGCAGGCTGTCTCTTTTTGTCCAGTCGTTGTACAATAAATGCTGGTCGCTATGCGGACCTAAATAATGCCCTTGCTGTTTTAGCAGGGTAATAATATTTTTATAAACCGGATTGCGGTAAAACCTGCCGGTAAAAAAGAAAGATGCTTTTGCGTGGTGCTTCTGTAATGTTTTCGTTATAATATTAGCTCCATCTCCAAATTCATCAGCAGTAAATACAAGAGCAATTTGTTTTTTATTTTGATTACCCCTTATGATTGCTCCATGATCTATCCTTTTAAAAGATGTTGCGGAAGTCTCCCCCGTTGGGGGAGATTTAGCGGGTGCCGCCTCATTCTCCCTCGCAGCCAACAAATAAATTAACGAAGCTGTACCATCCATTGTTGGCTCATTGGTGCTGTAATCACCATAATCATCGTGGTAAACTGCAAGGTCACTTTGAAATTCGGCATATTCATCAGCATTTTTTAATGTAATTCCAATAAGACCTTTGTAAATACTTCCGTAAACAGGTCCATCTACCAGGCCGCCATTAATAGGATAGTTTTTTAAATGCGTAAATGCAGAATGCGGATCCACCGGAGTATCGCCCCAGGAAGGTAAACCATACACCATGCTTGTTCCCCAGGGATTGCAGCCAAACAGCCAGTCAATGTTTGCCTGTTCAAATTCCTCAAAAGTTTTATCCTTCGTTAATTCACGGTACCAGTAACATTGAATAGCAAATGATGTTGTAAGATTATTGCTGCACCAGATAAATGGCACACCTCTGAAAAACGCATTGTTCTTTGCCTTGTTCCACACTCTTTCAATACCTGTTTTATAAAAACCGATGATCGTATCTCTTCTTTTATCTTTTAATTGCTTAGCCAATTCATAATGACCAAGGTTGATAAAGGGATACCATTGATAATGTTTTGCGGTATCCGCACCAAGCCATGGTGTTACCTGTTCAAGTTGTGCATATTTATATGCTGAATCAAGAAGTTTTGCTTTAAGATTTCGATATTGTTTAGAATCACTGGTGTTGGCTGCAGCCAGCATAGCTGCATTGGCTAATTCCAAATCATCTACCCAATTGTCTTCTGCATAAATATATGGTGACTTAACAGATGCCGTTTGTGTTACTCCTTGTTTCTTCAAGGCAAACGAATATGCTGTCAACGTTTTCAATATTAAATTCCATTTTTCCTTATCCTTTGTATTTAAAACTTTGTTACCTAAAGCAAATACACTTGCAAACTTTGCGGCTGTAGAACTAGTGCCTGTTGTATTATTCATAAACTTTCCTCTTTGCTGCGGTTCACCGCTTACAAAGTATACAGGCCTTTCATATCCTCTTCCATAAAAGTTGTCTTCTTTAGGAATTCGCATTCCCATATGATCCCTGTCGTCTGCAATTTGATTGAACATCCAGTCATCTTTAGGATGCATTTTTAAAAGCCAGTCAAGCCCCCACTTTGCCTCATCCAATACATCAGCCATACCATTCTTTCCATCCAAACCATTGGCAAGCTTTTCATCAGTGAACACATTTTTAAAATCACGGTAAGCCATCAATAAATGATAAGTTGCATTAGCTGAAGTTGTTGAGTATTGCAAATAATCGGAAGCATCGTGCCAGCCGCCAACTACATCAATATGTGTACTGTCTTTAATCCCCGCCTTTTCTCCATACAATACATAACCATCATGTGTATGGCAGCTGTCTTTTAAATACGGATTGTAACCGCTTCGCTGCTGACGCATATATTGCAAACAAAAATCAGCAGTGCCTTTATAAACATCTTTATCAATTTTAAAAACCGGGGAAACCGCATTCCCTGCTTTTAAATAATAAACACCGCTTTTTTTAAAAGAAGAAAAATTTAAACGGTATGTATTTTTAAAAGGGCCATAGGCACCAAAATTTTTGCCTGCTTTGTTTGTAAAAATTGTTTTTTGAGTTGCAGAATCAACTAAAGAAAAAGATGTAATGTTTGCATTATCCTTACTGCACCATACCGCCACTTTAATACCCTGCGGTGTATACC
>MWYX01000063.1:61537-81799 GCA_002050465.1 Chitinophagales bacterium 65-1 | reverse complement strand
GTTATTGTGGAGTAGCGCCGTTTGAATATTCTTCGGGAAGCAGTATAAGAGGCCGGACAAAAGTGCACTTTATGGCAAACAAAAAATTGAAATGTAATTTACATATGGCTTCATTAAGTGCAGTAAAACTGGATGCTGATTTAAAAATGTATTACGAAAGAAAAGTAGCAGAAGGGAAAAGTAAACTGAGTGTATTGAATGCTGTTAAAAATAAATTGTTAGCAAGGGTAATAGCAGTTGTGAATAAACAGGAATTGTATGTGAAAAAAGCAGCCTAAAATTGATTTGTTTTTGTCATAGAAATCAACGGCCTCTTTTAGTTTTTTGAAAATTATTTAATTTCCCCAGCAGAGCCGTTGTTTGGTCTTCCCGAAACAAGTTCGGGACAAGTAGTGACCAACAACCGAAGCCAGGCAACAACATAGCCATTCCACTCTGACACAATTTTTATTAAGATTCTTCAATGGTTTTTGAAAAAAGCAGAAAGCATAATTCAAAGATTTTAAAAAAATTCCTTTAGATTGAAGCTTCTCCGCTTTCGGTGGCATCACCCGATTAAAAATTGTATTACGCACTAATGAGGATGTAATCATCCACCCAGTACAGCTTTCCACTGCTTAGCACTTTGTTTACTCTTCCCCCAATTGGCCAATGTTGCTATAGAATCCACTCCTCTGCCAATACTTGTTAATCTTGAAAATTGGTCTAATGTTGTATCATCCAATTCAGGATCAGAAGCGCCTTTCATAAAGGTCAGAGTGTATTTCTGGCCATTGATCATTGCTTTAAAGCCCAATCCAAATAACATTAAAGGCCATTTAACCTCTTTTATTTCAGCAACCGGAACTCTAAATTGTTCGCCTGCTTCAGTAATAAATGAAACATTGCCGTTTTCTAAAATCAAAAGTCCTGGTGTGGCAATTGTAAAAGCTCCTTTAGTATGCCAAACTTTAGAATAAATTTCCTGATCCATAATTATTATTTGGTGTAATAATAGCTCAATATTATTTACCATTCACCGGCTTTTTCAAATAACGTTCCGTCATGGTTGGTCTTCCCCAGCCTGCCATTGCCTGGTCTTGTTACCAACAACCAAGAAATTGACAACAACTTTCGCCCTCGTTGGTCTTCCCGGCAGCCGTTGTTTGGTCCTCTCTAGCCCTCGTTGAATTTGTGAAACCCTTTAACGTACATTTGTTTGCAGCATATAAAAGCAGACACATGGATACAACAGCTACAGCACTAACGGCATTATTCAACAGGGTACCAAGACGACACTCCCTGGAAAACGTAGCGGATATCAAGAACATTGTAAACGAATACGAAAACATTTTAATAATCATAGAATCTATGAACCCTTTTTACGAAAAAAATATCCCGCCATTTTTTAACGACCTGGATACTATAAGAGCTGCTATAAAAAAGTCAACAGATAATAAAGCCTCTAAAAAAAATAAAGACAGCTTTTTTGACGAAGCTTCGGGAGTATTAAAAGACAGTATACAAGCAATGATCAATATTTATGGTGATGGAAACAGAACTGCATAAAAGATTTTCCTAGACATGGCTTTATTAAAGAATGTATCGCAAATGATCATAAAATTTCCTCCATCATTTACTTATCAGCATAGTTGTATATTTATAAACCCAAATGAATACTACAATTGCACATAGCGAAGTTGAAAAGGAAAGAATAAAATCCTTAAAAAAATATGATATTCTCGATACTCCCCCCGATGGTAGTTTTGACCGCATTACAAAATTAGCTGCGAAACTTTTAAATGTTCCCATAGCTATTGTAACGCTGGTAGATACTGACAGGATATGGTTCAAATCCCGCTATGGGTTAGATGTTCAGCAAATAGGGCTTGACCGGGGGTTGTGTGCATCAGCCATTTTATCGGATGATCTTTATGAAGTTGGTGATGCACTTACTGATCCACGTACATTGGCAAACCCGTTAGTGGCAAGTGGATTTGGGTTGAGATTTTATGCTGCTGTTCCTTTAAAAGTTAGAGATGGTTATAATTTAGGTACCCTGTGTGTAATTGATAAGCAGCCAAGACATCTGACAGAATTACAAAAAGAAACACTGCAATACTTAGCTGATATATTGATAGATCAACTGGAACTCCGGCTATCTGCCCGAACAGCAAATTACCATCAGAACCAGCTTTTAAATATTGCAGCGCATGATCTTAAAAATCCTTTAACAACCATATCTGTATGGGCCGAGCTGGCAGAGGATGCAAAAGATGATCCTGCTCAGGTGGAAATGATGTGCGAAAGAATAAAGCAGGCAGGCAAAAAAATGGAAAGGCTCATCAATGATCTTTTAGAATCGGCCCGTAAAGAAGCAGGCAATATCCAGCTGCGGTTTGCTGCAACAGATCTTGCTGCAATTGTTGAAAGAGTTGTAAATACCAACCAGGTTTTGGCAAACAAAAAGAATTTAAAATTACATCTTGACATCCTGCATCGTCCGAAGGTAAATGCAGATGAAGAAAAATTAACTGAGATAGCAGATAATTTAATTAATAATGCCATCAAATATTCTCCTGAAAATAAAAATATCACTGTAACGGTAAATGAAAAAAACGGGATGGGAATTTTGCAGGTGCAGGATGAAGGGCAGGGGCTTACTGAAGATGATAAAATAAATCTTTTTCAACGTTTTGTAACATTAAGTGCCACACCTACAGGGGGAGAATCATCAACAGGCCTGGGACTTTCTATTGTAAAGTCGCTGGTAGAAGCACATCATGGCACTATCAAAGTTAAGAGTGACGGAAAAGATAAGGGGGCCGTTTTTATTGTAGAGCTTCCTCTTGTTTCTGCTTAATTTTTTTTTGAAAAAGAAATACTAACCCCAAACCTAGTCATCGTCTGTAATGAGGACAACTATATCGAGGATAAAATATTTGTTTATAAATATTTCACTTTGAACCCAGATATAGTCCAAGGTTGCTTTCATTCTTTCAAATTAAAAAATTTTTCTAGTCTTCGTTGGTTCCCCAGAACCGTTATTGGTCTTGTGACCAACAACCGAAGCCAGGCAACAACAGCCATTCCTAAAGTTTTGTATTTTCATTCATGCCGTCAATAAACTTTGAGCACCATACTCAATTTTTTACTTCAACCATATTTAACTGGAAGCATTTATTAAAAGAAGACGTATACAAGCAGATCATTATGGACAATATATTGTTTTTAAGAAATCTTAAGAATAAAAATTTGTAATATTGTTATATAAATAAATTTCAGATGGGTGTAATAGTAAGAATTTCCAAACATAGCAAGGCTGAAGAAACCCGTAAAGCATTAGATATGCTAAACAAAAAAAATGGAAGAAAGAAAAGTAAATCATTGGCTGACTTTTATGGGAAATTGCAGGGCGCTTATGGCGACGGACTTAATTATCAAAAAAAATTAAGGAATGAATGGCAATAGATTTCTTGCCGACACCAACACTTTTATTTACCTGTTAGATAAACATTCTGCATTGCAGCCATTACTCGAGAGCGAATGGCTTTATTCTTTTATTACAGAAATAGAATTGTTAGGCAAACCTGGGATATCTACTAAAGAAATTGAAAAAGTTCAGGGCTTATTATCAGTTTGTATAAAAGCGCCACATACAGAAGCCATAAATTCAACAGCCATAAATTTAAAACAGAACTATAAAATGAAAGTGCCCGATGCCATTATTGCAGCAACAGCTATTGAACAAAAAGTTCCATTACTTACGTTCGACAAAGATTTTGCAAAAGTTAGAGAAGTCGATCTTGTTTTGTTGGAATACTAATAAATGAATATATAAAGCTCTCCGGCATATTTCATGATAATATTAATCCGGGAATGTGGGTGACACCCGCCAGAAAGAAGGAGGTAAAAAATTAAAGCATGGCAGAGCAATACTTGCAAAAAACTGCATCCCTGTCGTGGCCTTCTTTTCCGCATCCGGGGCAGGTTTCATGCTTTTCTTTTTTACTGCGTACAGCAAGCGCCATTTCGGTAGTTACAATTCCTGTAGGTACAGCAATAATACCATAGCCAATGAACATCATAATAGAAGCAATGAATTTTCCCCATGGGGTTACCGGCGAAATATCGCCATAGCCAACAGTAGTGATGGTTACAATGGCCCAATAAATACTTTCAGGAATGCTGGTAAAACCATTTTCTTTGCCCTCTACCAGGTACATTACAGAGCCCAGGATAATTACAAGGCCTAATACTACCAGCATAAAAATGGAAATCTTTTTTAAACTGCTTGCTAAAGCTGTTTTTAAAAATTCCATTTCGGTTAAAAAATGTGTGAGCTTAAATATGCGGAATATGCGTAACAAACGTAAAGCACGCAGCACTAATAATGATTGTGCACCAACAAAAAATATGCTCAGGTAAGAAGGTATTATAGCCAGCAGGTCTATAATGCCTAAAAATGAAAATACATATCGTAAAGGTTTTCTGAGACTTATCAAGCGAAGAATGTATTCTATCGTAAACAGGATAGTAAACGCCCATTCCAATACATAAAAAATATCACCATACTTGTTATGATAACTTTCTACACTATCCAGCATCACAACAACAATGCTCCCGATTATCACCAGCAAAAGACTAATATCAAAAGCTTTGCCGGCAGCAGTATTTGATTCGTAAATCGTATTATGTAGCCTGGTACGCCACGGTATATGTTTACGAGCTTTCATTAAAAGTAAAATTAGATAAAAAGGTAATAAGAGATTTGCGGCAATGGCTGGATACCTGTAAAGAAGAAATTTTTGTTCTTGAGGCAAACAGAAATTCCTACAAAGCACTTGCCCGCATAAGTATACGCCTATATGACTACGACATGTATGAAAAGGATAAAAATAGAACAGAATCTTTTGCTGTAACTTATGCGCAGGATAGGTATGGAACATATTTTTATAAATCCGGCGAAGCTAAATGTAGAGGATGTTATTATAAAAATGATGAATTGGAAAGTTACATTAGGAATTACCTGCGTGATAAATTACCCTGCCAGCCTTAATTGTTATGCTAAAAGTTATTTTATATTATCCCGCAACCATTTGAGAAATGGTAGAACCTTCATCCTAAATGCACCTGAGAGAAAAATTGCTGAGAACCGGGGATGGAAAAGAAATCCTTCTAACGGTTATCAGTACTATTTGATCCAAACGTACCTCGTTTCAAGCTTATTGAATGGGTTTTGCCTTCACGTGTTATCTCAAACTTACCATCCCACTTATATTTATTAAAAGGCCCGCTTAACCATTGCACATTTTTATTCACGTTATCATATTTATATGTTCCTGAGCCAACTAAACCGCCACCATTATTAAAGAAGGAATAGTTACCCCCGGCAGATAGTTGAAAATGCCCAAGCCTGAGCGGATTTGAGTTACTGCCATATGATAAAACACCGTATTCTCCTAAGCGTGGACCGGCATTTGTGTTGGGTGCCTTTGCAACTTTTACAAAACGAACACCCTTTGCATAATGCCAAGTGTCAGTACTATAATCATCATAATCTATTAAAAATTGACCCTGGTTGTTACCGCTGCCTATAGTTTTTATAGGTACCCTTATACCAGGTACCTATACTGTATGCCTCTACTTTATCTCCTACTGCCTGGGCGAAAGTTAGAGACGAAATATGGCAAGCAAAAAAGAAGAGAATTTTTTCATGTGTTAGCTTTAAAAGTATTTATGCAATTAACTGATATCATTGATAGTACAAGCATTCGGGGTACAGTTTTAGCTATCTTGCAGCTAAATAAATATTATGTCTCAAAAGAACAAAAAACAATTTGGTGTTTGGATGGATAACCATCATGCTATAGTAGTGGGAAGAGCAAATGCAGATGCAGAAGATTTTAGTGTACTCGGTCATACTGAAAATGCTGGTGCAGCAAGCAACTCCAATGAAAAAACTGCACATAATGATGCGAAAAGGTTGCAGGCAAAATTTTTTAAAGAAATAACTGCTCTCATGCAAAATGCTGAAGAATTGCATGTAACAGGTACTGGTACTGCGCAGGAACAGTTTATCCGTTTTCTGTCAGATACACCCCAGTTTAAAAATACGATTACTAAAGAAAGTACGTCAAATAAAATGAGCGATGAAAAGCTTACCGAATTCATTGCCGGAAAGTTTAATTAAAGCAGTTTTTTTGGGTCAAACCACTTAGCGTTAATCCGTCGGTTTATCTTTTCTTAAATCCTAAGGTATCGCATCCCTGAGGGTTGTTTAAAATACCAATAAAAAACTCTTTTCCTTCTGTCAACTTATTTTTACTACTAAACTTACCGCCTTTTGAATGATGTTTATTATGATATTTAAAAAAAATTTAGACCTATTAATTTATATAATAGAAAAAAATCCTGTTACCCATCTAAAAGAAAATTACTAACTTATCCGCTTATTATAAAAACTGAAATGAGTACACAAACTTTACAAAAAGAGCTTTCTGATATTTTAGCATCCGCAGATATTAAAATTAATGGGCCTAATCCATGGGATCTTCAAATACATAATGACGCATTTTACAAACGTGTTCTAAGTGAAGGCTCACTCGGGCTTGGCGAATCATATATGGATGGATGGTGGGATGTTGAAAAGCTGGATGAATTTACTTTCCGGGTAATGAGAACAGATATTTATAAAAAAGCAAGACTGGGATTCAGGTCTGCTATGGATGTAATGTTTGCAAAGCTTTTTAATATGCAGGCAAAAGGGAAAGCCGCAGGTAATGCTCAACAGCACTATGACATTGGTAACAAACTTTACCAATTTATGCTGGATAAGCGGATGGCATATACTTGTGGATATTGGAAAAATACCGATAACCTCGATCAGGCACAGGAAAACAAACTGGATTTGGTATGCAGAAAAATAAACCTACAACATGGTCAACATGTTCTTGATATGGGTTGCGGCTGGGGCACCTTTGCCAAATTTGCCGCAGAAAAATATGGAGCAAAAGTAACAGGTGTTACAGTATCTCCCAGCCAGGTAGAATTAGGTAATGAAATGTGTAAGGGATTGCCTGTGGAAATAAGGTTGCAGGACTACCGTGATGTAAAAGAAAAATATGATCATGTGGTGGCGATAGGGCTGGCCGAACATATAGGCTACAGAAATTATCGTGTGTTTATGCAAACTGCTGCCCGGTGCATGAAGGATGATGGCTTATTTTTAATGCACACAATTGGGCAGCCACTTTCCAAAACTTCATCAGATCCTTTTATTAATAAATATATTTTCCCAAATTGTCTGGTGCCTTCTGTTAAGCAACTTACTACAGCAATGGAAGGCATATTCAAAGTAGAAGACCTACATAATTTTGGCACTTATTACGATCGTACACTTATGGCGTGGTTTAATAATTTTAATTCCCATTGGGATGAACTTAAGGAAGAATATGGCGAAAGGTTTTACCGTATGTGGAAGTATTACCTGCTTTCCAATGCAGGCTCATTCCGTGCCCGGCATAACCAGCTTTGGCAAATGGTACTGTCAAAAAAGGGAGTGTTAGGTGGATATGAAGCTGTGAGATAATTGTTATTTAATCTTATTAACCCATTTGCATTAGAAATTATTTTATTATACACTGATATGAACGATATACCAACCTACGACGCTATTATAGTTGGAGGAGGCCCTTCAGGAAGTACCTGCGCTTCCATCCTGGTAAAATCCGGCATAAATACCCTGTTACTGGATAGAGCCAATTTTCCCCGTGTTAAACTTTGCGGTGGATGGCTGTCTCCTCCGATCTGGAATGTTCTTGGCATATCACCTGATGAATATACTCCCAGGTTATGGAAATTTAAACGTGTTCACATTCACTTTCATGGAAGAAAATACACTTTAAAAGCTGATGGATATTTTGTCCGGCGCTATGAATTTGATGACTTTTTGCTTAAGCGAAGTAGGGTGCAAAACACTGAACACAATGTGAGGCAGATAGAAAAGGACAGTGAAGGGTACTGGGTGATTGACAATCAATTCAGGGCAAAATATCTTATAGGCGCCGGCGGCACTCATTGTCCTGTGGCAAGAAGTTTATTTCCCAAACCGGATAATCTACAATGCGGAACACAGGAAAAAGAATTTGAAGGAGATGCTGATGAAATTGCTGCCTGCCGTGCCGGCGAGGATGGAGAGCCTGAAATTTTGCTTCATGATGACATGAAAGGCTATTCATGGAATGTTCCCAAGGGTAATTGGTTAAATATAGGTTCGGGAACATTAATTGCCAGAGATGTACTTCCGGCATGGACAAAAGCCAGAAAATTTTTTGAAGACAACGCAACAATACCTCATTCATCTATACCCATACTGGAAAAGATGAAGGGACATGGTTATGTTTTTTTTAACACCGATCATCTTGCGCAATGCCAGGCCAACAATGCGTTTCTGATCGGTGATGCTCTTGGCCTTGCACAGCCCATGACAGGTGAGGGTATTTTACCGGCGGTGCTTTCAGCAAAGGTCTGCGCAACAGCCATTGCAGAAGGTGTACCTGAAGCCTATAAAGAGCGACTGCAAAAACATCCTATTATTAAAGATTTCAAAAATCTGCATGCCATACAAACCGGCTCAAAAAAATTTTTTAAAAAGAAAGGAGATAAACCATATAAAAAATCATGGCTCCGCGACAGGATCACTGCGAAAGTTTTTGCGATGATGTTTTCGGGTAAACAACTTCCCGGAAGCAGGTTTATTGCTAAACTGATAGGGTAGAAAAGATAAAAGAATGTTGCTATTTCTCTTCAATAACATCCCATAATAATTTTTCTTCAATCACATCTTTAAAAGTTTTTTAGGCAAAGCCCCTTTCTGCATCATTAGTGCGCCACGCATAGGTATAAAAAGATATACTTGATAATGAAAATACCGACAGAAGTAAATGGGAGTAGACTGGAATTCTTATAAAATATAATATTCGTTAGCTAATTTCTTTTTTTGGAGGGAGAGCAAAAGCAACCGCTTCATGCTCAAAATGACCTTTATGAGAAGCATCGCAGAAAGGTTTGTTTTTTGAAAGTCCGCAACGGCATATCGAAACGATCTGTCTGCCACCAAGATCATAATTATTTCCTTCTCTGTCTACTATTTCAAAATCTCCTTCTACTTTAAGAGAGCCATTACTTAACACAGTAATTTTTGTAGCAGCCATTTAATAATAATTTACATTGAATAAAAAAACAGTCAACTGAAAAAATTTGGTGAATTAATTTACTTTATATCTTCCCACATTATAAATTTCCTTTGAGCCGGTAAAATCATTGCTATTATAAATTAATCCTATACCCCGGGCAAACCATCGTTCTTCGGTGGCAATAACAATTGCAGGTAAAGGTGCAACAGTTCCATAGTATTCATATTTAACCTTTATTACGTCATTAGAATTTACCACACCACTGGTTGCACTCACTGCCTTTGCAAGAATTGTCATTTTAATATATACAGTGATTGTAGTAGATACATTGTTTATGGGTGCTTTGCCCGTAACACTTGGGGACTGCCATGACCCGTTTACGCTAACAGATTCTTTTAAAAAAGGATACTCTATATTGGCAGGGCTATTGGTACCGGAATCAAATCCAAAAAAATCTGTATTCAAATACTCGAAATAATCACCCGCCGCTTTTCTATAATATAATTCATAAGGAGATCCTGAGGGCGGTATATCATCTACACTAAAAACATTATAAACAATACTGCCTACATTTTTTGTTCTGGATGTAGCCGTAACCAAAAAAGAATCAAGCGGATCTCTATCTGCATTTCCATAAGCCCAGAAAGAACCGGGAGTTATTGGAAAATAATCACCTGTTGGTGGTGGTATTCCCGCCCCAAAAGTTATTGGAAAATTACAGGTGCTGGTACCAAAAGTTACTTTAAAAATTTGAATGCCCGAATTGGCAGGTATTCCTGTTCCCGTTAAAATTACAGTTTGAGGACCAGCTGTTGTAAATATTCCGGACTTAGAAAAACTAACTCCGTTTACCGTATTGGTTGATATAAGATAAGTACCAGGGGTTGTAATAGTAGCCTGGATTGTAACAGTGTTTGATGGGGTTAGGGCTATCCCCTGAGTAAATGTACCGCTTCTGCTAACCGAAGTACACGAATCGGCACTTGCCCCTAATGTTCCTACAGCAGTTGTTCCGGTTCCTCCACCTGTTCCATTGCCAATTAAATTTATCCTGGAGGTGAACTTACCCAGTGTAAGAGGTTTTATAGTACCGCTAGAATCTTCTGAATTGCCGGAAAAAGCTCCTGTAATATTATTATTACCTATTGCAGTTATTGTTACAATAAACTCTCCTATAAACTGATCTGCCTGGTAAATATTTTTTGATGTTGAAAAATACTGGAAATCAGTTTGAAAAAGAGAGGCTTTATAAGTGCCAACTGTAAAACTATCGGTGGCATATAAATGTAATAAGAAATTTTGCTGTTTATCCTCTGATTTCCCTATCAGGCTTAAAGTTCTGGTGGCTCCCGCAACTTTAATATAAGCAGAATCAATGTTGCCTTTATATAATTTAGTGTCATCATTAAACTGCCAGGTACCTGCAGATGTTAATTCAGCTTCTAAACTATATTCCTTTTGGCACGAAAAAAAGAATGAAGCAAGCAAACCAATAAAAAAATAGTTTTTAAAATGTTTCATTGTAGTTTTTAATTTATGATACCTGTACTTCGTCATTTACAATTGCACCCGTTTCAACTGCACGATGGTTGGTGTCTTTTTTTTGCTGCCCAAAGAATTTCTTTTGAAATATCAGTATTGCAATTACCCCGGTAGATATAGCCGCGTCAGCTAAATTAAATATCGGCCTGAAAAATTCAAATTCTTCCCCGCCCCATACGGGCACCCATGAAGGAAAATGAGCATTTCTTATTATCGGGAAATAAAGCATATCAACTACTTTACCATGAAATAAGCCTGCATAGCCTTTTTCAGGGAATATTTTAGCAACATTCTGAAGGGTGGTACTGCTTTCCTCGAAAATAATCCCATAAAACATACTGTCAATTAAATTGCCAAGAGCACCTGCAAAAATTAAAGCGGCACAACTTATAAACCCCGGATGATATTTTTTTTTAACTATATGATGCAGGTAAAAAACACCAAAAATAACGGCAGCACATCTGAATAAAGTAAGAATTATTTTGCCCCATTCACCACCAAACTTCCATCCATAGGCCATGCCTTCGTTCTCTATAAAATATAACCGAAACCAATTACCTATAACAGGATGAGATTCACCGACATAATAATTTGTTTTTATAAAGATCTTTAAAATCTGATCTGCAAGAACGATTAACAAAATAATTAAAAAAACATTTCTTCCTTTCACCTTATGATATTAAGCTGTAAATATAAATAAAACCACTGTGAGTATAACGTGGTGGTTGCAAGCAAATTGTTATACTATATATGTAACAGCTAATGATACTTAAATACAGTTATTCGTCAAAATATGTTCTTTTAACTCTTTGGGAAATACCAGTCATTATTTCATAAGGGATAGTATTGCACCAATCAGCCATTTGCTGTATGGACAATTGTTCTCCAAATACTACTACCTTATCCCCAGCCATGCATTTAATTCCTGTAACATCCAGCATTGTCATATCCATGCAAACACTTCCAACAACAGCAGCTAACTTATTCTGAATAAGCATTTTCCCAATTCCATTGCTTAACGGCCGTGGATAGCCATCTGCATAACCTATACGAACAGTTGCAATAGTGGTACCTTTTTCCAATACCGTTTCGCATCCATAGCCTATACTTTCGCCTGCCTTTACATCTTTAACCTGGGCTATGGTTGTTGTAAGGGTTGATACATTTTTTAATTTTTTCTGAATTTCAATACTGCTGTCAATTCCATACAACCCTATTCCTAAACGAACCATATCAAATTGCATATCCGGAAACCTTCTGATAGCTGAGGTATTTGCTATATGCCTGAGAAAATTATAATTCAAAACAGTTTGAAGCTTTTCGCAACATTCTAAAAAGATTGCTGCCTGCTTCCTGGTAAACTGATCTCTGCTTTCATTATCACTTGCTGACAGGTGAGAAAAAACCGATTGCACTTTTATCTTAGTATTGTTTTTAAGATGGCTTGTAAGCATATTTATGTCACTGTATTCAAAACCCAGTCGGTGCATTCCTGTATCAATTTTTATATGTACAGGAAAATATTGCAACCCGGATGAATTCAAATATTTATCAAGAGAAGATAAAATATCAAAAGAAAATATTTCTGGTTCAAGATTATATTGCGATAATACATTAAAAGTATTTTCTTCAGGATTCATTACCATTACAGGAAGTGTAATCCCTGCTTTTCTGAGTTCAATTCCCTCGTCTGCATACGCTACAGCCAGGTAATCTACATTATTAAACTGAAGCAGACTGGCAATTTCATAGCTGCCACTACCATAGCTAAAAGCCTTTACCACAGCCATTATTTTAACACCCGGCTGCAATAAACTTTGATATTGTTTTAAATTATGAGCAATTGAACTTAGATTAATTGACAGTACTGTTTGATGAACTTTTTGCTCCAGCAATTTATCTATCTGTTCAAATTCAAAAACCCTTGCTCCCTTTAAAAGAATTGTTTCATCTTTAAAATGCAGCGAATAATAATTGGATTTAAACTCTTCAACAGTAAGAAAAAAATGTTTTTCTTTTAGAAAAGAAAATTGTTCCTGTTGTAGATTTATTCGTGGGCCTATAGCTATAAGCCTTTCTATTTGTTTTTGTTTTAAAAGTGATGCCAGTTCACTATACAATTCATCCTCTGCTTTTCCGCTTTGTAAGATATCTGAAAGAATAACAGTTTGTTTGTGATGCTGCTTTTGCTGGTGTAAAAAATCAAGAGCAATTTTTAATGAGTTGATATCTGCGCTGTAACTGTCATTGATTACAGAGCAATTATTTATTCCACGCTTTAATTCAAGACGCATTTCCACCGGCTGCAATTGTAACATTCGTTCAGCAATGACATGATCCGGAATTTTAATATGCAATAAAACGCACCAGCATGTTATTGCATTTTCTAGGGAGGCATCATCTGTAAAAGGGATCATTAATTGAATAACCTTTCCGGAATAATTTCCTTTTATGATGGATAAATCATTCGCTTTTTCTATAGAAACAATTTGCAATGAAGCAGGATTACTTCTGCTCCATGTAAATAACTGCAGCTGCAAATTTTCTTCTTTTAAAATATTTATTTCTTTATTAAGCGCTTTATCATCACTACAAAAAATTAAAGATGAAGAACGTTTAAACAACCTGAGTTTTTCTTTTACTTTTTGTCTTTTATCTTTAAACCCTTCGCTATGAGCTTCACCAATATTGGTTACAATTCCGATTGTTGGCTTTATAATTTTTTCAAGTTTTTCCATCTCATCCGCCTGTGAAATACCTGCTTCGAAAATTGCCAGCAAATGCTGCTCATTAATTTGTAAAACACTCAAAGGCACACCAATTTGTGAGTTATAACTTTTCGGACTTCTGACAATATTAAAATCAGCTTCCAATAATTGATAAAGCCATTCCTTGATGATGGTTTTACCATTACTTCCTGTAATTCCTATCACAGGTTTTGTAAATGCAGTTCTATGATGAATTGCCAATAAATGCAAAGCATGTAATACATTCTCAACTAAAATAAAAGTTGCATTCGGGTATAGGGAAACATCTAATTTTTTATCATCAATTATAAAGTTTTGCACTTCTTTTTCATACAGGCTTTTAATATATTCAGTGCCTCTTCTATGGGGACTATTCAATGCAAAAAAAATGGTGCTTTGCGGAAAGAGAAGTTTACGGCTGTCTAATAAAAGGTGTGCAGGCTGTGTTTCAGCATTTTGCCTGTCCAAAGGATTCCTGGGGAGAATAATTTTTCCATTGGTTATAGCAGCTATGTTTTCAATTGTATAATTAATGGCTACATCCAACTTTTAAAATTTTATGTCTCACTTTCATCTATAGCATCTTCCGGAATATCAACCTTTTTATTATAGATTGAAAACACGATTGAGCCAACAAGGCAAACAACAATTACACTAAGCGATACCCAGGTGGGGATATGAATATCAAAATATTCTATCAGCATTTTTACACCAATAAACACCAACACAATAGCAATGCCCTGCTGCAGGTAATCAAATTTACTTACTGCACCTCTTAGTAAAAAGAATAGTGAGCGAAGGCCCAAAACAGCAAAAATATTTGAACTATAAATCACCAGTTTATTTTGGGTAATGGCAAATACCGCCGGTATGGAATCCAATGCAAAAACAATATCGGTTGTAGCCAATAGAATAATTACCACAAATATCATAGTATAATATTTTTTCCCATTAATCCGCTTGGTAAATTTTCCCTGTGCATCTTCATGTGTAATGGGAATAATTTTTTGTAGTAATACATATACTTTGTTCTTTGATGGATCAAATTCATCATCCTGTTCTACAAAAAACATTTTAAGACCTGTGAAGACAAGAAAAGCTCCAAAAATATAAAGTATCCATCCAAAATTGGCTACCAGCGCAATTCCTATGGCAATAAATATTATTCTGAAGATAATTGCCATTAAGATGCCTAACAGCAATACACGTCCGTAATATTCTTTTTTAACTCCAAAAAAACTAAAGATGAGAATGAATACAAAAATATTATCAATGCTTAAGCTCCATTCCATAAGGTAGGCGCTTATGTATTCGATTGCTGTTGTTCTTCCTTCGGTATACCATACAAAAACTCCAAAACCAAATGCCAGGCTTATCCAGAAAAGTGTTTGATAAAATGCCTGCCGGATAGTTATGCTTTTTGACTTTTTGCTAAGCAGCCCTAAATCAAAAATTACAGCCAGCAGTAATACAGCTCCAAAAACCCAATACGATAATTCTGTAGAGTCCATTAAATAAAATTATTTGCGCAAAGATAAGATTGTACAATATGTTAATTTGCTAATATGCGGGATGTGCGGATGAGAAAAGTTTAAAATTTTGATAATAGTACATTAATAACTATACTTTCTCCTTCTCCAATATTGATAGGTAAAACCGAAAATGAAAATTAATAATACAGGTAATACAATATTTACAATCTGCCATTTAGAGCGTTCATCCTGCATTTTTTTTGGGTCAAGCAATCTCAACGTATAATCCTTTGATTTAGCTTCTGTAAGTCCTGAGATATTAATCAGATAATCAAGGCAATTCTGTAAAAAGTCACGATTGGCAAACTGGTACTGGTATTGAGTTCCCATGGTATAGGTATTTACGCCCATTGGTAAAGGCTGCCCCTGCGAAGCACCATTTAAAACAATATCCCCATCAGATACTATGATCATTTTATTATCTGTAACCGAAGAGGTTTGAAAAGGTGTGCCATACCGTTCCAGTGTATCCATAATATTTAATGAAAGCCTGTTTGCATACAGTGATCTGAATTTTCCTTCCAGCAATACCCCTGTAATTATATCTTTCTTTTTAAATAGTTCATCTTCCGGGGCATTCCTGTTTTCCTCACCACTTATTAATGCCGGGGTAGCTATAGTTCTGGCATTTTGAGAGGAGCTTAATAAAATGGTTTTACTAACACCATCTGACTTTACAGTATCTATTGAATTTACAAACCTGCCTGCAACCAATCCCAGGTTTTTGTTAATTATATGATTTGATTTTGATTCAAAAAGCGGGAAATAATTCCAATGCAAAAATTCAAATTGCTTATCACCACTAACGGCGAAGGGCAAAAAATCACATTGCAGATCCATTAATAAATTCGGATTAATTCTTGCACCATACTTAAATAATAAGTCTTCCAGGTTTAAATTCCTGTCGTAAGCGATTACCTGGTTTTGTAGCTGAAGACTGTCCATTTCTGCATTCAATCTATCCAGGAACCAGATCACTTTTCCGCCATGCATTACAAATTGATCGATCTTTATTTTTTCATCTTCCGTAAAAGCAATGGTGGGCTTAACGATCATCAATAATTTGAAAGTATCAGGAATTACCGGCTCAGTATTAATATTGAGAGTAAAAACATTATACGTTTTTCTTAATACGCTATTAAAAAGATCAACCGTTTGAATGCCATTTACAATATTATTACCTGAGTCTAATATGGGTGGCAGCGGCTCACCATTTCCATAGGAATAAGCAACCATAGGCCTGTTATTCTGTGTTAGCTGTTCAATTGCATTGGCAAACTTATATTCCATTAATGCTTCAGCACTGTTGAGAGCAGAATCTGTAATTCTATTAGACTGTGGACTAGCAAATACAGCTTGAGGTGTGTATAAACTAATAACCTCCATCCTATCTTTATAATGTACTAATGCTTCTGGAAAAACATACTGAGATTGCTCTCCTGCTTTCAATTGCACTTTGATATTTATTGGTACTGCCCCTAAAGCCACCAGGGTATCAGCATAAGTTCTTTCGCTCCCCTCGATCTGTTCATCAGGAGAAATAAACCTGTATTGAATATTGGTGCCGCTGTATTCTTTAAATTCCTGTAATAATTCATCGGTTGATGTAGCAAGCTTTTTAAATCCCGAAGGAAATTCCCCTTTTAAAAAAATATCTACTTGTACCACATCATCAAGGTTACCCAACAGCTTTTTTACCGGCGCAGAAATTGTAAACCTTTTTTCATTGGTAAGATCAATTCGTTTATGAAATTGTGCGGCAAGAAAATTTACAAGCAATAAAATAATTATCACCGGTATCCACCACCACCTGCCCGTTCTGTTTAAGATTGATCCCATAGTAATACCGGTTATTTTTTATGCAGATTTTTTACAGCCAGTAATAAAAAGAAAAATATAATACTCAGGAAATAAATGATATCTCTTGTATCAATAACCCCGCGACTGATACTTTGGTAATGAAAATCTATCCCAAGCATTTCAATATAGTAATCAGCTTTGCCCTCTAACATGGGCAACTGGCTTATTGCACTAAATCCAAAATATAAAATAAGGCAGGCAAATGCACTTATTAAAAAAGCAATAACTGCATTATTGGTAAATCCCGAACAACATAATCCTATTGCTGAAAATACAGCTCCTAAAAAAAATAACCCGATGTACGAACCTGTTATTCCGCCGGTATCAATACTGCCCACCGCAGACAATGATTTTATAGTAAAAACATAAATTAGGGTTGGCAAAAAAGAGATAAGAATTACGGTAAGAACTGCAAAATATTTTCCCAGAACGATATGCCATTTGGTTAAAGGCCTTGTTTGCAAAATCTCGAAGGTTCCTGTTCTGAATTCGTCAGACAGTGAACGCATGGTAATTGCCGGAATTAAAATGAGTAGTATCCATGGAGCTAATTCAAAAAATCTATCAAGGGTGGCATAGCCAAAATCAAAAATGTTACTGTCCTTTAAAACAAATAAGAACAAGCCATTAACTACTAAAAATAAAATAATGGTGATATACCCTGTCAGGCTGCTGAAAAACTGGTGCAGCTCCTTCTTAGCTATAGAATACATGCCGCAATTTAATACATGAAAAAATAATAATTGATTTTATAAGCGGCTCACATGCAGCATTTGTGTTAAAGAAATTGTCAAATTAAAGAACATTTGTCTACCTGCGGAAAATTATCCGTGCTTTTACCAAAATTATCCGATGAAAATATTTCCGGTTAACTAAAACCATTCTTGCCGTATTATAAATTAGTTTACCGAAACCCACTGCAAATCCCGCAACGTTGCGGGATTTTTTTTATGGATTTATTTTCGTTTTTCATCTTAGTAAAAAATCTTAATTATGAAACGATTAAAAATTTGTCTTGCATTTGTAATGGTATTTCTTTTTTCAGAAGCAGTTGCTCAAATTAAAAATCCTCCATTACCGCCACCTCCGCAACCTCCTGCAGAAATAAAAGCAGAGAAAGCAATTGATCCCCGGAAGATGAGTGATGTTGAATTACCTATTCCACCTGTGCCTCCTAAGCCGGATGAAGTAAAATTTACGCCGCCTGTAATTGTAAAGGACGAAATATTACCATTTACTCCACCTAAAATTGTTAAAAATCATAAAAGAAATTCTTTGCCTGTAAAGAATAAATTTATACCTCTGCCTCCACCGCCAAAACAGGAATAAGCTTAACTAAAAGCCCTCCGAAAAATCGAAGGGCTTTCAAAAATATTTTATCGTCATTATACTGCAAAGCTTTCTCCGCATCCGCAGCTTCTGCTTGCATTAGGGTTACTGAAATAAAATCCTTTGCCATTTAATCCATCACTAAAATCAAGTGTTGTATTTACCAGGTATAAAAAACTTTTAAGGTCGGTTACCACTTTAATGCCGTTATCATCAAACTCCTGGTCCATCGGTTTTTTTTCATTATCAAAATCCATTTTATAACTCAAACCTGAGCAACCACCTCCAACAACACTTACCCGCAAAAAATAATCCTGTGCAGGAACTTTTGCTTCCTCCATTAATTTTGAAACTTTTTGTTTTGCTTTATCACTTACGTATATCATAGATATTAGTATTAAGATATTAGTACCAAGATCAAAATCTATTATCTAAGTACTGATATCTAGATACTTTTAGTGCACTACGCTTTCTTCAAATTTAATTTTCTCCATACCGTTCTTTGCCCTGTAATCGTTAATGGCTGATTTAATTGCATCTTCTGCCAGCACGGAACAATGGATCTTTACAGGTGGTAGATTAAGTTCTTCTACAATATCCATGTTGTCAATCTTTAATGCATCATCAACACTTTTGCCTTTAAGCCATTCCGTTGCCAGAGACGAAGAAGCAATAGCAGAACCGCATCCAAAGGTTTTAAACTTTGCATCGGTTATCATGCCGGTTGCATCATCTACCTGAATCTGTAATCGCATAACATCTCCGCATTCAGGTGCACCAACCAGACCGGTACCAACATTTTTTTGACTCTTATCCAGCGTTCCAACATTCTTTGGATTTTGATAGTGGTCAATTACTTTTTCTGAGTATGACATATATTTAGTTTATAGTTTGTAGTTCATAAAAAACAAAATCTGCACATCTGCATATCAACAAATTTGCACATCAATGAGCTGCCCATTCAATTTTATTAAGATCTATTCCTTCTTTATACATTTCCCACAACGGGCTCATTTCTCTTAATTTCAGAACAGTGTTACTCACCTGTTCTATTGTATAATCTATTTGCTCATCTGTAGTAAATCTCCCTAACCCGAAACGCAACGAAGAATGTGCCAAATCATCTCCCAATCCCAATGCCTTTAACACGTATGATGGCTCTAATGAAGCTGAAGTACATGCTGAACCGGAACTTAATGCAATATTCTTATTAAAACCCATTAGCAAGCCTTCCCCTTCTACGTGTTTAAAAGAAATATTGGTTACCTGGGGCAGGCGATGCTCACGGCTTCCATTAACATAAGCCTCTTCCAATTGTAAAAATGATTCCTCAAGCCTGTCTCTCATTTTACTTATCCGTACATTATCACTTTCCATATCCAGCATACAAATTTCGCAGGCTTTACCAAAACCAACAATACCGGGCACATTTAATGTACCGCTACGCATTGCTCTTTCGTGCCCGCCACCATCCATTTGTGCCGTAACTTTTACTCTCGGATTTTTTCTGCGAACATATAAAGCACCAACACCTTTAGGCCCATACATTTTATGTGCGCTGAAGGCCATCAGATCAATACCATCCTTCTGTACATTAACGGGAATTTTTCCAACTGCCTGGGTAGCATCAGTAAAAAATAATGCCCCGTGCTTTTTTGCTATAGCGCTTATTTTCTTTACCGGTTGAATGGTTCCAATCTCATTATTTGCATACATGATGGCTATCAAAATAGTAGTAGGCTTTATGGCCGCTTCCAGTTCTTTGAGATCAATTAATCCTTCCCTATTTACCCGCAGGTAGGTTACCTCGCCACCCATTTTTTCAATATGCTTACAGGTATCAAGTACTGCCTTATGCTCCGTTGTAGCGGTAATAATATGATTGCCTTTTGAAGCATACATTTCATAAACGCCTTTCAATGCAAGATTATCTGCTTCTGTAGCACCTGATGTAAAAATTATTTCTTTAGGGTCTGCACCTATCAATTTTGCAACCTGTTCACGTGCATAATCGACAGCTTCCTCGGCCTCCCATCCAAAAGGGTGATTCCTGCTGGCTGCATTTCCAAAATGTTC
>MWYX01000063.1:0-61151 GCA_002050465.1 Chitinophagales bacterium 65-1 | reverse complement strand
CGTAACTTCATTCTCAATATTTGCATATATAATAAAAATCCCACTTCAGACAGATGAAAATAGAGCATATCGGCATAGCAGTAAAGCATCTCTCCACTTCCATTCCTCTATTTGAAAAATTATTAAATACTCCCTGCTATAAAACAGAAGCTGTAGAGAGCGAACTGGTAAACACTGCTTTTTTTAAAACTGGTGAAAGCAAAGTGGAACTGGTGGAAGGTTATTCTCCTGAGAGCCCCATTTATAAATTTATTGAGAAAAAAGGAGAGGGCATCCATCATATTGCTTTTGAAGTAGAGGATATTGATGCTGAAATAAAACGGCTGGTGAATGAAGGATTTACTTTGATTAATGAAGTACCCAAACAAGGGGCTGATAATAAATTGGTATGCTTTCTACATCCCAAATTTACAAATGGAGTTTTAATAGAGTTGGTTATGGAGAAAAAATAATACGCTGTTATGAATGAAGATTTTGCAAAGATTACAGGATTTACCATGGATCACCTTGTAGGATTTCTTATAAGTGTGGGCATAGGCTTTTTAATTGGTCTTGAACGGCAATTCACCAAAGAAGTGAATGAAAAGGAAGAACAATTTGCAGGTATCCGCACCTATACAATGGTATCAATATTTGGTTACCTGGCAGCATTTCTTTCGGCTCAATTTGGTACATGGTTATTTGGAATTATTTTAAGTGGATTTTTTGTATTTGTGATCGTTTCATATTTTCAAATTGCACGTACCCCGGGCAATCGCGGAGGTACTTCAGAAATTGCAACCATAATAACCTTCCTGCTGGGTGCATTGGTATTTTTAAAATTTATTTTATTCGCTCTTATTATAATGGTTTTCCTGCTGATACTGCTTGTTTTTAAGCCTACACTTCATGGCTTTGTAAAAAAATTAAACAGGGAAGAGGTTCATGCAATAATCCTTTTTGTTATCATGTCAGCACTGGTAATTCCTTTTTTACCAGACGACAATTTTGGCCCTTATGATCTGTGGAATTTAAAGGAAATATGGAAGATGGTAATTCTTGTTTCAGGAACAAGCCTTGTGGGTTATATGATAGCAAAGATACTCGGCAATAAAGGAACCATGCTGGCTGGTTTAATAGGAGGATTGGTATCCAGTACTTCAGTTGCACTTACCTTTTCACGAAGGAGTAAACTTTCAAAATCAGATGCTGCATCTTTTTTTTATGCAATGGGAATTATAAGCGCCTGTACCATTATGTTTCCGAGGATTCTTTTTGAAGTATATGTGGTTAACCGTGCGCTTGCACAGCAATTATGGATACCTGTTATCCTGGTTACCATTGCAGGTTTTGGGGCAGCGTTTTTAATATATAAAATAAAAAAAGGGAAGGCAGATTCAGAAAGTCTGCCCTTAAAAAATCCGCTCGATCTCAGCACTGCAATTAAGTTTGCCTTATTTTTTGCCGGTATTCAATGGCTTGTAAAATTCTGCAGTGAAAGGTTTGGTGATAACGGAACTTATTTTGCAGGCGCCATTTCCGGGATTACAGATGTTGATGCGATTACATTATCCATGGCAAAAATGGCATCTGGTGGAGAGCATTCAGTTCTTGCCATTAATACAATTTTACTGGCTGCCTTATCCAATACATTGGTTAAATTTATTATTGTAATGACGCTGGGGAGTGTTCAATTGCGTAAGACTGCATTTATTGGTTTTTGTGCCATATTCTTAACGGGGCTGGCGTATTTCTGTTATAATATTTTGATGTAGATTTTATCCCTTGAAAACTTGCGTATATATTTGAGTTATCCCCAATGCTATGGCGACCATTTCAATATCAACAGACCGATAGAAAAACTAACTTATGGATGTAAAATTTTACAACAGAATTAATGACCTTAGACCAATACATTGACAACATAAATAAACGATACAAACTTGGTTATGCGACCGAGCATACTTTTCGTGGCGACCTGCAAACACTTATTGAAAGTTTAGTTCCCGACATACGAGCTACCAACGAACCTAAAAGACAATCTTGTGGGGCACCTGATTATATTTTAACTAAAAAAGATATTCCTATTGGTTTTATTGAAGCCAAAGATATTGGCGACAAAGACCTTGCAGGCATAAAGAAAACAGGCAACAAAGAACAGTTTGACCGTTACAAAGCATCTCTAAACAATTTATTCTTTACAGATTATTTAGATTTTCATCTTTACAGAGATGGACAACTTATTACAAAAATTGCCATTGCTGAAATTACAGACAAAGGAATAAAACCGCTAACCGGGAATTTCGACCGGTTTGAAAACCTGATAAAAGATTTTTGCACCCACACAGGACAAACAATAAAAAGCAGTAAAAAACTAGCAGAAATGATGGCGGGTAAAGCCCGCTTGCTTTCTGATATTATTGAAAAGGCTTTAACAAGTGATGAAACAAATAAAGAAGATAGTACACTCAAAGACCAAATGAATGCTTTTAAGCAAATCCTTATTCATGACATTACACCAAAAGGTTTTGCTGACGTATATGCACAAACTATTGCTTACGGAATGTTTGCAGCTCGTTTGCACGACCCTACATTACCAACTTTTGGCAGGCAGGAAGCGGCAGAATTAATTCCGAAATCAAATCCGTTTTTACGCAAGCTGTTTGGTTATATAGCCGGACCCGACCTTGACGACCGTATTAAATGGGTTGTAGATAGTTTGGTAGAAATATTTTTGGCGTGCAATGTTGAAGAAATTTTAAAAACTTATGGAAAGTCAACAAAATTGGAAGACCCGATCATCCATTTTTACGAAACATTTTTGAGTGAGTACGACCCGAAACTAAGAAAGGCTCGTGGTGTTTGGTACACTCCTGCACCAGTAGTAAATTTTATTGTACGAGCAGTTGATGATATTTTAAAAACCGAATTTGATTTACCCAATGGACTTGCCGATAATAGTAAAATCAAAATAAAACTAAATGCCCAAGGGCAAAATAAACAAGCAGAGCAAGAAGTGCACAAAGTGCAAATACTTGACCCGGCAACAGGCACAGGAACTTTTTTAGCAGAAGTAGTTAAACACATTCATAAAAAGTTTGAAGGCCAAAAAGGAATTTGGAGCAATTATGTAGAAACGCATTTATTGCCTCGCCTTAATGGGTTTGAGTTGCTAATGGCAAGTTATGCAATGGCACATTTAAAATTGGATTTGCTTTTAACTGAAACAGGCTACAAACCAACAACTAACCAACGATTTAGAGTTTATCTTACCAACAGTTTAGAAGAACACCACCAGGACACAGGAACGCTGTTTGCAAATTGGTTAAGTACAGAAGCCAACGAAGCCAACCACATTAAACGAGATACGCCAGTAATGTGTGTAATTGGAAATCCGCCATACAGTGGAGAAAGTGCCAATCAAGGCGAATGGATAATGAACTTGATGGAAGATTACAAGAAAGAACCAGGCGGTAAAGAAAAATTAAAAGAACGAAATCCAAAATGGATTAATGCAGATGAAAATAAATTTATCCGTTATGGACAACATTACATTGAAAAAAACGGAACCGGTATTTTAGCTTTTATTAATCCTCATAGCTTTTTAGACAATCCTACGTTTCGTGGAATGCGTTGGCATTTACTAAAAACATTTGACAAGATTTATACAATTGACCTACACGGTAACAGTAAAAAAAATGAAACTGCACCTGATGGAAGTGCTGATGTTAATGTATTTGATATTATGCAAGGAGTTTCAATAAATATCTTTGTAAAAACAGGCAAGAAAAAAAGCAACGAATTAGGTAAAGTATTTCATTTTGACTTGTTTGGAGCAAGAGAAATGAAATATAATTTCTTGTTAGAAAATTCTCTAAAAACAGTTGAATACAAAGAACTCCCAAATATTGCTCCTAATTACTTCTTTGTTAACAAAGATTTTGATGAGCAAAATATTTATGATAAAGGATTTAAAGTAAATGACATATTTACTTCGAACAATGTAGGCATTGTAACGTCAAAAGATGCAGTATTAATTAATGAAAGTAAGAATGTGTTAATAAAGAATGTTGAAGTTTTTTACCAAATACAAGCGGACAAAAATATTATTAAGGCAATATCATACCGACCATTCGATAACAAATTTATTTACTACGATGTAAAACTCATTGAAAGAGCAAGAGAGAAATCAATGCAACATTTTTTTAATAGTAATAACATTGGTTTAGTAATTGCAAGGCAATGTGTAGGGAACTGGCGATATGTTTTTATCTCCAAACTAATTGGAGAATTTAATTTAACAGGCACAGCAGGTAGATATGGTTCAGGTAATTATTTTCCTTTATATCTATATCCTGAAACCAACGGACAACAAAGCATTGGACAAACAGCAGAAAGAACACCAAACCTAAACACCGAAATTGTAAAGCAAATAGCGGAGAAATTGGGTTTAACTTTTACAAACGAAAAAGACACTTCGACTTCGCTCAGTGTGACAAAAACGTTTGCTCCCATCGACATTTTAGATTACATCTATGCCGTTTTACATTCGCCAACATATAGAGAAAAATACAAGGAATTTTTAAAAATAGATTTCCCAAGAGTTCCTTATCCAAAAGACAAAGACACGTTTTGGCAATTAGTAAAATTAGGTGGTGCAATCAGACAAATACATTTATTAGAAAGTCCTGAGGTTAATAATTACATAACACAATATCCTATAGATGGTGATAATATTGTAACCAAAATTAAATTCGAAGAAAATTACGAAATTATTGATGGAGATACCATTACGCTTATGGATCCTGTTTATCCCATGGGAAGGGTTTATATTAATGATACCCAATATTTCCAAATGGTTCCAAAAACAACTTGGGAGTTTTACATTGGTGGCTATCAGCCTGCACAAAAATGGCTTAAAGACCGCAAAGAAAGAAAGTTAGAGTTTGATGACATTTTGCACTATCAAAAAATCATCGTTGCCTTAACAGAAACGGAAAGACTAATGAAAGAAATAAATAAAATAGACATCGAATGACAAGAAGCACTGAAAATTCTTATCTTCAAATTCATAAATAAAATAATTTTCTACAGCAAGCGGTAAGTTATAAATCCATAGGCTGCGGTTTACTAAAACGTTAGCCGAAATTCTAAAATAACTCCCCGTTTTTTTAACAATAAATACATTTTCCCAATTCGGGAACTTCACTTATCTTTGACAAAACCTGGTAGTTGAGAATTATTGCAAAGAAAATATTACGAGATTTTTGGGAGGCTCATCCAGACAGTGAACAACAATTAAAGGCTTGGTATCAGGAAACTTCAAAAGCCGAATGGACAACTCCCAATCAAATAAAAAAAGAATATACAGGTGCAAGCTTCTTAGCTAACAACAGAGTAGTTTTCAATATCAAAGGCAACCATTACAGGTTAATTGTAAAAATTAGCTATGATTACCAAATGGTTTGGATTAGATTTATTGGAACACATGCAGAGTATGATAAAATAAACGCTAAAACAATTTAAAATGAACATCAAGCCAATTAAGACAAAAAAAGATTATGAACAAGCCTTGGCAAGACTTGAAGTAATATTTGATGCAAAAAAAGGAACACCAAAAGGTGACGAGTTGGAATTGTTAGGAATGTTGGTTGACAATTACGAAAACGAAAAATTTCCAATTGGCTTTCCTGACCCGGTAGAAGCAATTAAATTCCGAATGGAACAGTTAGGTTATACTCAAACAGACCTGGCAAACGTAGTTGGGTTAAAAAGCAGAGCAAGTGAAATATTAAATCGTAAAAGAAAACTTTCACTTGAAATGATAAGACAAATTCACGACAGGTTAAATATTCCAACAGAGGTTTTAATTCAAGCTTACTAAAAGCTTTTGCAAATTTGGGGTTTTGCTTCTGTGGGGCTGAACATTGTAATCTTCAACAGATACTCACTAACAGCTAATTCTATCATAAAACCGGTTATTAATTAGTCAAGTTATCTCCATCAGAAGGAAATAGATCATCTCTTGTGGTGTTGGCTTGATTTAATCCTGGCGTTTTAGAAGCAGTATTTTTAACACTATCCGTCGTGGCATTTTTTACCGGGAAATCCGCCTTTAGTGCATCACCTGTTTGTGCTTTGTTGGTCCTGGTTTTATCTTCTTTGTCTTGTTTATTTTTTTTCATACTACTATCTGTTTATTACTGAATATCCTCAAAAAACTATGCCAGAACTACCATCAAAAAAATCAGATTGCGTTGGTTAGTTTCAGTCCTTTCAATTCACAACAATATTCTTTTCTTTAAATTGAACAAATCCTACACACCCTCTCCCACAAACGGATTAAACTTCTTCTCATTACCAATCATTGTCTCCGGTCCATGTCCACTATAAACAACTACTTCATCAGGTAATACAAATAATTTTTGTTTAATACTGTTTAATAAGGTCTGGTGATCTCCCAAAGGCAGGTCTGTTCTGCCTATACTGCCATTAAATAAAACATCACCTCCAATGATAAATTTTTGTGCTTTAGAGTAAAAGCAAATGCTTCCCGGTGAGTGCCCCGGTGCAAGAATAATTTCAAGCTCATCCCCTCCTATAGTTACCTTCTCACCCTCATTTAAAAAAATAAATTTTCCCTGGTAATTATCAAATGGCAGGTCATACATGAGTCCCGAAGTAGGCGCAAATTGTAATACAACTTCTTCTCTCGGATGCAGATGAAGCGGAAGGCCATATGTTTCAGCTACAAATTTATTTCCAAAAACATGATCGAGATGACAATGCGTATTCAATAACATTTTGGGAATTAATCCGTTCATCTCTATAAAATCCTTTAATTCCTGTTGCTCCTCCGGAAAATAGCAACCCGGATCAATAATCAGGCATTCACTTCTTTCATTGTAAAGAATATAGGTGTTTTCCTCTATAGGACTGAATGTGAAAACTTTAATCTTTAACATATCGTAAATTATAACAGGCTAAATTCATTTTATCGATTAACCTTAATCGATTAATTTTAGGAATTATATCTCCGTAAATATGCAATATCTAACGAATCAATTGGTGAAAAAAATTTTTTTCTTTCTTTTCTGTTTTACTTCCGTTTCAATATCTATAGCCCAGGTTAGCAGTGTGGAATTCGGGAAAAACCGTCTTCAATTTAAAAAATTCAACTGGCAATATTATCAAACCCAAAATTTTAATACTTACTTCAGCGAGAACGGGCAGGAACTGGCAAAATATGTAGCACAAATTGCAGAGAAAGAATTACCCGGCCTTGAATCTTTTATTGAGTTTAGCTTACAGCGCAGGGCAAACATTGTTATCTATAACAGCTTTAATGATATGCAGCAAAGCAATATAGGTATTGGTATTGACTGGCAGAATACCGGCGGGGTTACAAAACTGGTGAATAATAAAATGCTTGTTTATTTTAATGGCGATCACAATGATCTGCGCAAACAGGTTAGAGAAGGCCTTGCAAGAGTATTAACTGAAAATGTTTTATTTGGTGATGACCTTGGAGAATTTGCAAGTAACCAGGCTTTGTTAGATCTTCCGCAATGGCTTACTGATGGCTACATTGCCTATGCCGGGCAAAACTGGAGTGTGCCTTTAGACGATGCTCTTAAAAATGAAATGCTTAGCGGCAAATACAACAACTTTTACCAGCTTGCTTTTGAAAGGCCTTTGCTGGCAGGGCATGCCTTTTGGTATTTTATAGAGGAAAGATATGGAAGAGAGAACACTACTTATTTATTATACCTGGCAAGGGTTTACAAAAACTTAAATAAGGCCTGCCTGCAGATTGCAAAGAAAAAATTTAAGGATTTGCTGGCAGATTTTATGGAGTATGAACAAACCAAATACGATAAGGATGTATCCCGCCGAAGAAATTATCCCAAGGGATCTGAGATCACCAGTGCAACAGTTGGAAAACGGATTGATTATTTTCATTTTAATGTAAATCCTAATAAACGCAATAGCTCATTTGCTGTTGTTCAATTTAAAAAAGGGCAGTATAAGCTTCTTCTAAATGAAGAAGATCAGGATAAAGTTTTATTGAAGTTTGATGCACGCAGTAATGCCAATGAGATTAATCCTAACTACCCTATGATGGCCTGGGATGGCTTAGGTAAAAGGCTGGCAGTGCTTTACAGCGAGGAAGGGAAAATTAAATTATTTGTGTATGATGCTGTAATAAAAAGCAAACCTTACACAAGAGACCTTACCCCGCATTTTGACCAGGTACAGGATATTAAATACCTGCTGGATTATAAAAGGCTGGTAATGTCTGCAGTAAAAAACGGACATACTGATATTTTTACTTATGATATTGAGAATGATAAAGTAAAGCAGATAACGAATGATATATATGATGATCTTGATCCATCATACGTATCGCTGCCCAATAAAGAAGGAATAATTTTTAGCAGCAACAGGCCGGAGCCTTATGCAAAAAGCGCTGATACTGTTTTACCAAATAACCGTTACAATATTTTTTTAATAACTGATTTTAATACAAACAGGGCTGAGCTAAACAGGATAACCCAGTTGACCAATATAAAATTTGGCAATGCCCGTTTTCCAACACAATACAACAACTATCACTTTACTTTTGTAAGCGATGAAAATGGTATTGGCAACCGATATGCGGGGTTTTTCAGTTCACAAAGTGAAGGTCTTGATACTTTAGTTGTGGTGGGAGAAGATATCCTTCGTAATCCATCAGCAAAGGAAGTTGATTCATTGTTAAGAGCTAATAAAAAACAGGATGTTGATACAATTGCGGTTGTTTCCGTTTCAAAAGATTCAGCTTATATTTTTCCATTAACCAATTATGCAAGCAGCCTGCTAGAAACAAGAATTGCCGGAGAAAATAACCAGGTAAGCGAAGTAACAAGGCAAAGTGATGATAAGATCTTATACAAATTAAAGATCGATGAAAATGCATTGCGCCGCAGAAATATTAATACACCTCCCACTGCTTACATGAAAAGAATTTTACAACAGGATAAAATTTCGAAGGGACAGGAAACTTTGCTTACAGATACCACCACTAAAAAACAGGAAGATATTTTCCAGACTGAATTTGGAAATGAAAAAAAAGATTCTGCAGGCAATGTTATTCAGGCTTTAAATGAACCTGTAGCTACTATACCAACCATTCTGTCTACTGCAAAACTGTTTCCATATAAACCACCAAAATTTGCAACTGATTATTTAGTCAGCGGCTTTAATAATTCTGTATTGGTAAACCGCTACCAGGTTTACCAGGGGGGTAATGGGCCCATACAGCTTTCATCAAGCACTCCCTTAAATGGTATGATAAGAATAGGAACTTCTGATCTTATGGAAGATCTTAAATTTTCCGGTGGTTTTCGTTTATCTACTAATTTAAAAGATAATGACTGGCTTTTTCAATTTCAAAATTTAAGAAAGAAAATTGATTGGGGATTTACCTTTTATAGAAATGTTATTTCCTACTCAAATGGTAAACTTATAGCAAATCTTTACCAGGGAAATATCACTTATCCTTTTGATGCAGTAAAAAGCCTGCGGTTAAATTTAGGAGTAAGGCGTGACAGAATAGCGTTCTATGCTTTTGATCCTTCTACGCTGGATGAACCTGATGATAAAACCTTGTATGCATTAGCACACCTGGAATTTGTTTATGATAATACGCTTAATCCTGCACAAAATATATGGGAAGGTATCCGCTATAAAATTTACACGGATGTAAACAGGAAATTACACAATACATCCGGTACAGGTGGCAGTCAATACATTTTTAATGTAGGCTTTGACGGGAGAACCTATTATCCTATCTACCGCAACTTTATTTGGGCAGGCAGGGTAGCTGCAGATTTTAGCTGGGGAAATCAGAAACTTATTTATTATTTGGGAGGTGTAGATAACTGGCTGATGTTTGGCAGCAATGAAAAAATAGATAAGAACGGACAGCTAAAGTATAAATATTTTAATCCTAATAATCCTCCTGATCCTGACAATGATTATGCATTTCAATCGCTGGCGGTTAATATGCGTGGCTTTTTGCAAAATGTTGCCAATGGAAATAATGCAATGGTAATTAACAGTGAATTTCGGTTGCCCGTATTTACCACATTCTTCAGCAAGCCTATTAATAATGCATTTTTAAGAAACTTCCAGCTTATTCAATTTATAGACTTTGGAACTGCCTGGAATGGCAAGTATGATGAATTGAAAAGACCGAATACAATATATGGAAGTCCGCCAATTCAGGTAAATATAAAAACCGGTGGTATCGGCCCTTTCCTTGGTGGTTATGGTTTTGGTGCAAGAAGTACATTACTTGGCTATTTTTTAAAGGCAGATGTTGGCTGGCAAATGAATGGTTTATTCAAGGGAAGGCCAAAATTGTATTTTAGTATGGGCCTGGATTTTTAAATCGAATTAAAAGCTACGTTAAGTGCCCTGTATATTTAATGCAGGGCATTTTATTTGTACACCCATAGGGCGTGAGAGGGCGTATAGATCCTGACAACCGAATTCTTTCGTTTATTTTAGCATCGGCAGTTTTCGCCAATTGCGTAAATAAATAAAAATGCTAGCAGCAGTCCGGAAAAAATCACCAGCACCATATTCCACCAATGTTTTTGAACAGAAACCTTTGCCGAAAAATTTTCTTTTTCATTGTACCATTCTATTTTTACTACGGCATAAAGATTTAATAACAGTGCGAGTACAGGTCCCAATAGTATCAATAAATTGATATTGAACCCGAATGATTCTTTAATACCCATGCTTTCTAATAATGGCTCGGCAGAATCAAATAAATAAGGAAGCCCCAGGCCGTATTTTAATAATGAAATAAAAATAAACGAGGTTGCGGGCAATAGTAACAAAGCCCCAAACCAGAATAACATATTGGCAATATTTACACTTGTTGTCATAGTTTTTGTTTTTGATAAATTAATATTTTAGGTAACATTATCTTTTAGCTTTTTTGAAAAATGCATTACCACAGCAAGCATTATAAATAATCCAATGCTGCCAAGAAACAAGGCATAATCCTGCAATTGCAATAATGTAAATATGTAGGCATACATAAGTAATAATACAAGTGATAGTACAATTGTTAATTTAACTGATGAAAGAATGCCCTTTACAAACCAACTGATTAAACCAATTGTACAGGTGGCAGCAATAACATATGAAAAATTAAAAGAGATATATTCCGAAAAGGACAACAGCAGGATATAAAAAAGAACCATGGCCAAACCAATTAATCCGTAATGAAATGGATGCACCGGTTTTTTGTTGATGGTTTCAACTAAAAAAAATGCTGCAAATGTTAGTAATATGCATAGTGCGGCATATTTTACTGATCTTAATGTTTTCTGGTATCCGTTAACAGGAATAAAGAGATCTACTCCAAAAGCAGACGTGTTTAAATTATATGAACCTTCTTTCCAATGCTGGGGATAGCTTCTGTTATGAGCCATGCTTTTCCACGTTGCACTGAATCCGGTTTTAGTAATAACAGATGATTGAGGTAATATATTCCCTGTAAAGCTTGGGTGGGGCCATATAGAATTTATAATTACGGATGTTTGTTTTCCAACCGGTGTAAATAACAATTGTTCAGTGCCGCTAAGGTTTATATCAGCAGAGAAATTTATATTTTTAAGATCATGAATACCTGTAAGATTTAATGAGGATACAAGACTTTCATTACCATATGCATCAGTGAACACCTTTGGGGACATTGCAAAAACTGTATCGTTCCATTTAAGCTTTAACTCTTCATTTAGTCCTTTAGTATCGCCAAGATCAATCCTTACAAAAGCTTCCGGCCATATAATTTTTCCTGAATCAATATTTAATTGAGCCGGAAATTCTTTAAAAACCCCACGGATATGATTCATAGATGTATATAACATTATCTTATAAATACCCCGAGACCGTTGCTGGGGTTTTACAGTAGAATTTATTACCAGCTCATCAGGTAAAATATGGGCAAACATTTTAATTCTTTTTATTTTATTCGAAGTATCCATTTGCTCATGCCAATAGGGTAAAACCACTATTGGACCTGTAAAATTTTGCTTTCCTGACCATTTACTGCTTACTTCTCTGATTGCTTCTTTTTGCCTTGCTTCTCTTTCGTATATCAGTTCTTTTACAAACTCCATCGGAATGAGTAATAATAAAATCAATATTCCTATAACAAACCCCTTAATAAGAATTTTATTCTTTTTCCAGATACTTTCTTCCATGGTTTTCATATATTATAATTAAAAAGTACTTTGTTTTTCAAAGTATAGGTATAAAAAAATTATTTAGTAGTTTTTATCATTCTTTCCAATGCGGTTAAATGCTGCTGGAACGTTCTTTCGCCTGATTTGGTTATTGTATAAGTTGTGTTTGTTTTTTTGCCTACAAAACCCTTATTTACTTTTAAATACCCAATCTCTTCCAATGCTTTAATATGAGATGCCAGGTTACCGTCAGTTACGCCAATAAGTTGTTTCAGGTCATTAAAATTTATCTGGTCATTTACCATAAGCGTACTCATTATCCCCAGCCGCACACGGCTGTCAAAAGTTTTATTGAGATTTTCTATAGGATTATTCATTAATCATTGTTTATTCCTTTGCTCACCCTCTCATATTTATACCACATCATTATTCCATAAATAATATGGAGTAAACCAAAGCCTGCTGCCCAAAAATATAATCCATAACCGATCATCCAGAGATTAATTATACCAAGTACTATTTGTCCATATCCTAAAAACCGCACTTCTCCAAGTGTGTATTTACTTGCATTTACCAGGGCCAGACCGTAAAAAATAAGACACCCGGGAGCTATTAATTCATAATGTTCAAGCTGCATACTTCTTATTAAAAATAATCCTCCTGCCGCCAAAGGAATACCTATATTCCACAAGAGACGATATGTAGTAGTACCCCAAAGTGGTATACCTGTTCTTTTACTTCTGAGATATGTGAAAAGGAATGAGGAAATAAGTGCTGCTAAAAAGGTGAGTAAAGCGATTAACAACAAATCATTTTGTAAACTAACCTGGCTTTCATCCTTAATTTTTGATAGATTGTAATCACCATTAACGTGGTAATTAATTTTCTGTGAGGCAAACCATACGCCTGCCAATGCACAAATGCCTGCAGCAATTCCGCTTATGCCGCTAAGACTAATGAATTTGCTGCTGCGTTCCATCATATTTTTTATCTGTTGCAGCTCCTGTAAAGATTGTTGTCTTGCATCCATAAAAGTACTTTGAATTACAAAGTAAGCGAATGAAATTGATATTCCAAAGTATTTTTATAAAGAATTTTATTAAATTTTATGATATGTAGAAAGAATTACTTAATTCTTGATGCATTGTGCCGTACAGGTATGAAGGCTTTGTTAGCCCATTACCAGTAATACGCCAAAGAAAAGTATTAGGGTAAATCTGCTGAGCGTTAATACTAAAAACTATAAACAGGGTAATTATAAAGCCGAAAAGTTTATGAGACAAAGCCTTAGTTTTGGAAATTTAAAATGGGTGTTTGCCATACAATATAACTAAATAATAATACTCTACAATAAATTTATAATGGTTTTACAAACCAGTTTAATTTCTTCTTCAGAAATAGTTAAGGGAGGAACAATCCGTAAACACTGAGGGACAAATAAAAACCAGTCTGTAAAAATACCGGCTTGTATTAACTTATTTATTATGTTTTTATTTTCTTCAGCATTTTCAAATTCTACTGCAATCATCAGTCCGCAGCTTCTTACTTTTTTAATTTGAGGATGAGTAAGCAAAGAAATAAACAATTCCTGTTTTTCTTTTACTGATTCAATTAACCTCTCATCTAATAAAACCTTCATTGCGGCTAAGCCTGAGGCACAACAAACAGGATGTCCGCCAAATGTGTTGATATGTCCGAGTACAGGATTATTGGATAAACAATCCATTAATTTTTTATCAGATATAAATGCACCTAAAGGCATTCCTCCACCCAAAGCTTTACCTAATAACAAAATATCAGGAACAACATCAAATTGTTCAAAAGCCCATAGCGTACCATTTCTACCAAATCCACATTGAATTTCATCCAACACCAATAATGCTTCTGTTTCCATGCATTTTTTTTGCAATGCCTTTAGCCAGTTATTTTCCGGCATAATTACACCAGCTTCTGCCTGGATAGTTTCAGCTATTACACAAGCTGTCTGCCCGGTAATTAATTCTAAGTCATCAAAAGAATTAAAATTTAAATGCAGCACATCCGACAATAAAGGTCTGAATGCATTTCGCCAATACTCATCTCCCATAACACTCAAAGAGCCTTGTGTACTTCCATGGTATGAATTCTTAAAAGCAACAATTTGTGTTCTGCCTGTAAAACGTTTTGCCAGTTTCATAGCCCCCTCCGTTGCCTCTGTACCCGATGCAGTAAAAAACACCGAATTAAGAGAAGCGGGTAAATTATCAGTTAGGAGTTTTGCATATTCAGTTTGTGGTGAAAGAATCAATTCGCCATTTACCATTACATGCAGGTATTTATCCAATTGTTGTTTAATTGCCTCAATAACTTTTGGATGCCGGTGTCCTACATTACAAACACTGATCCCTCCAATCAGATCAATGTATTCTTTGCCATCTGCATCCCACATTTTACAGCCTTCAGCTTTTACAATTTCCAATGCCATAGGCGAATCGGAAGTTTGTGCTATATGAGTAAGAAAAAGCTGGCGGTTGGTCATGTGCGGCTGATAGTTAATGGTTGATGGTTCATAGTAAAAAAATAATACGAATTTAGTGTTTAGATTTTATTGCTGAGTAATCATATATAGTACAAGAGTGTGACGCCAATGAAGATGATAGCAGTACTATAGCTGACTACCAAAAAAAATAAAAAAATGAGTTTAATACTTTCTGTAAAAGGTGTGCTGCCGAAGTTTGGCAATAATTGTTTTATTGCACCAAATGCTACGATTGCGGGTGATGTGATAATGGGAGACGATTGCAGCATTTGGTTTAATGCGGTGATAAGGGGAGATGTAAACAGTATTCGCCTTGGCAATAAAGTAAACGTACAGGACGGAGCTATCATCCATTGTACCTATGAAAGAGCAAAGACAGTTGTTGGTAATAATGTTAGCATTGGGCACAATGCAATAGTGCATGGATGTATGGTGAATGATAACGTGCTGATTGGGATGGGGGCTATAGTGATGGATAATGCGCAAATAGGAAGTAATAGCATTATTGCAGCAGGGGCTGTGGTGCTTGAAAATACGATAGTAGGGCCCGGATGTATTTATGCCGGCGTACCTGCAAAAAAAATAAAAGATATTCCTGAAGAAATGATCAGCGGTGAAATAAACAGGATAGCCAATAACTATGTGATGTATGCGAAATGGTTTAAAAAATGAGAAGACAGTGGTTAATATGATGGAAATTCTTAACAAAACTGTTGAGGGAACTATCTCCGAAAGCAATTATCTTTAAAATATGAAAAAGATCCTTGTGCTTGTTCTTTGCACTTATTTGCTGTCAGGCTGTTCTATTTTTAGAAAGAACACCAAATATGGATGCCCTACTGATGGCAGAAACGTTGGAGCCGAAAAAATTTTATCCGGTGATCCTGCATCAATGAAAGCTGCAAGAAAAGCAAAGTATAAAGGCGGAAGATCTTCGTACTAGGCTGATATATTTTACCACGCTTTTTCTTTTATACTTTCAAGAATGGTTAAATAACTAACGTAACGGTCTGTTGCAATATCTCCTGTATTTACTGCCTCTTTTACTGCGCATCCGGGTTCATTAATATGCATACAATTATTAAACTGGCAGTCATTTATCAAAGAACGCATTTCAGGAAAATAATGGCCAAGCTCTCCCTTAGAAATATCCATTAATGCAAATTCACGCAATCCCGGAGTATCAATTATTTTACCACCTGAAGGCAGATCAAACATTTCAGCAAAAGTGGTTGTATGCAAACCTTTGCCGCTCCAGCCACTAACATCCTGGGTTTTTAATTCCAGTTCAGGAAAAACAATATTTATAAAAGATGATTTTCCCACTCCGGAATGCCCGCTGAGTAATGTTACTTTATCTTTCAAAAGAACTTTCAAATCCTCAACACCTATATTTTTTTCAATACTCATCGCCATCACTTTATACCCTATAGCCTGATAAATAGTTTTTAATTCTTCAAATTTTTGCTCTTCTTTCTTTCTATGCAGATCAGTCTTGTTAAAAACAATTAGAGATGGAATATGATATGCCTCTGACGTAACAAGAAACCGATCAATAAAGCCCTGCGAGGTTTTAGGATCTTTTAAGGTTGCAAATAACAGAGACTGATCAAGGTTGGAAGCAATAATATGATGCTGGTGTTTGTTATGCGGTGACTGTCGGGTGATATAATTCTTCCTGTCAATTATTTTATTGATAACAACAGAGCCCTCTCCTTCATTTTCCATTTCAATTTCTACAAAATCACCTACTGCAATAGGATTGGTAGAAGTGATATCATCTATTTTGAATTTGCCTTTTATACGTGCATTAAAGGTTTTTCCTTCCCGATAGCTATCGGGATCGCTTTTAACAATATACCAGCTACCGGTAGATTTGTAGACTGTTGCCTTCATGAACGCAAGTTATTTGAAATGTGCGAAGTACGATGTATGATGTACGAAATAGGAATCATAAATTGGAAGCAATATTCGCTAAATTCTCAGAGACAGGGGCGGCTTGTGTGTTAGCAAGTCTCCCCTATCGGGGGAGACCTGCCTACCGTCAGGCAGGTTTAGAGGGGCTTTATGGAAATCTTTTGAAAACGGTAAAGCGTAACAATACTTCCAGGAAAAGAAATAACAATGCAGCAAAAACAAATGGATAAAACTTTTCAGCAAAGCGGGTAAATTTTATTATCTGAACTTTTGATTTTTCAAGTTTATCTATTTCGCTGTAAATATTTTCCAGACTTCGGTTATCTTTTGCTCTGTAATATCTTCCTCCTGTTTCATTGGCAATTGCAGTAAGAAGTTTTTCATCAATAGCAACCTTTTCATTTTGCATTACAATACCCATTGGCGTATTTACCGGCGTTGGCGCATAGCCTTCAGTACCAACACCGATAGTGTATACTTTTACATTAAATCGTTTTGCGATCTCTTTGGCAGTAGAAGGATCAATTAATCCGCTATTATTAATTCCATCAGTTAATAAAATAATCACCTTACTTTTTGCAGTGCTTGTTCTTAGGCGGTCAACACTGGTAGCAAGCCCCGAACCAATGGCAGTGCCATCTTCCAGCAATCCATTCCTTATTTGTTCAATTTGTGATTTCAATACTGCATAATCCGTAGTTAATGGACATTGGGTAAAACTTTCTCCGGAAAATATTACAATACCTATCCTGTCAGTAATCCGTCGGTCTACAAAATCAGCTGCAACTTTTTTTGCAGCTTCCATTCTATTGGGAGAAAAGTCCTGTGCAGTCATGCTTCCGCTTACATCAATGCAAAGAATTATATCCAGGCCTTCTCCCTCAGTATTTTGTTCATCATTTCTGGTTTGCGGACGGGCCAGGGCAAATATTATACACGTTATTGTCAGCAACCGAAATACAAACGGAATGTGATGGAAGGCATTCTTCCATGAAGATATATTTTGCAGTCCTCTAACTGATGAAATGTTGATAGCTGCCTGTTGCGTGCGTCCCCTGAATATCTTCCATATTATTAATACCGGTATCAATACCAGCAGGTAAAAAAACTGCGGCTGCCCAAATGTTATATTTTTAAAATAGTCGAATATCACTTTACATCCTGATGTTGATCGGTGAAAATTAATTTTTCTATTTGCTCAATTACCTTTTTTGTATTCATCAAAGAAGCTTCGCTCTCAGAAACCGGGGGAGAATATTTAGCAAACTTTACAGCATCTGTCATTCTCAAAGTTCCTGCAGCTACCGATGTATCCACTTTTGACAGGAGTGTATCATTCAATAGTAATAAAATATCAGAAGATGTATGATTCAACAGATTCTTTTGTGTTTTCCTGGAGAGATATCTTTTAAATATTTCTCCAAGTGTTGTATGAAATGGTTTTACTTCTGATTTTTGCAACAGTTGCTCTTTCTGCAGCGTATTTAATGATTGTATTGCCTCCTCAAAAGGCGATAGCCGGGAATTAAAAAGAGCTACCGGTTTCTTTCTTCTTTTAAAATATTTTATTAAGTAAATAATAGCAATAATTAGTAAGATAAGCAGCGCTGCCGCTGCTATCCACATCCATAATGGAATTTCATCTTTTACTTCTATGATGGGTTTAATATCATGAAAAGTTTTAGTACTATCTAGTGGGGAGAAAGTAACATTTACAGGAATCGAATCAGTAAATAAATGTATAGCGCTATCGCTGTGTAAAAGATCAAAATTTATGGGGAGCGGAGGAATTGTATTGATACCCGAATCAAAACTGGTAAGCGTAAGGGTTTGCCTGAAGGTAAACATTCCATTGTTTTCAATGGTGTCTATCTTACCGCGGGTCACTACTTCAAAATGATCAAAACTATCAGGAACATTAAACCAGTTTACATAATATGAGCTTGCAGAAAAACTGGCCTCCACATTATACTTGAGCTGTTCACCAATTAAAATCTGTTGTTTATCAACCGAGGTTTTTACAGAAGGAAGTTGCGCAAAACAAATTTGTATACAAATAAAAAAAATAAGCCCTGTAAATAATAAAACTCTTTTCATTCTCAATTATTAATCAACTGCTATCCTCTTTTAATAAAAAACTGTTGTAAAATTTTTACATAATCCTCATCTGTACGAATGTGCAAAAGCTCCGCCCCTGCCTTCCTGAAAATTGATTTACAAAGTGTGCTCTGTTCTAAAAATTGTTGCTGGTAATTATATTGTACCATTTTATCACTTGTATCAAGCCATTTGGTTTTACCTGTTTCAAGATCCTGTACCTGTACCAATCCAATCTCCGGCAATTGCATATCCATCTTATCATATACTTTTAACCCAATCACATCATGCCTGCTCCCTATTACCCGTAAATTATCATCATATTTATCATCTAAAAAATCACTCATGATAAAAGCAATACTTTTTTGTTTAGAAGAACGGGTAAAATATTTTATAGCCTCACTCAGGTTAGTCCCTTTACTTTTTGGGCGTGCTGTGAGCAGTTCCCTTACAATATATAACGCATGCTGTTTTCCTTTTTTTGGAGGAATAAATTGCTCTACCTTATCACTGAAAAATATTACTCCTACTTTGTCATTATTATTAATTGCGCTGAAAGTAAGCACTGCGCCAATTTCTGTGAGCATATCTTTCTTTCGCTGGTGAGTTGTTCCAAATAAAGAACTTGCGCTAACATCAACCAATAAAATAACAGTGAGCTCTCTTTCCTCTTCAAAGACTTTTGTAAAAGGATGAGAATATCTTGCACTAACATTCCAGTCAATAAACCTTACGTCATCTCCATGAGCATATTCCCTTACTTCCCTGAAGCTCATGCCACGGCCCTTAAAAGCAGAATGATACTCACCTGTAAACATGTGTGTAGTAAGCTTCCTGCTTTTTATCTCAAGCTCTTTTACCTTCTTTTGTATTTCGGCGATTGAAAGCATTAAGGAACGTTGACTACTCTTAAAATTTCAGCGATTATCATTTCAACATTTACATTTTCTGCCTCTGCTTCATAGGTTAAGCCAATACGATGGCGAAGAACATCCCTGCAGATATTTCTTACATCCTCAGGAATTACATAACCCCGTTTATTTAAATAAGCATATGCTTTGGCTGCTAATGCAAGATTGATACTTGCCCGTGGCGAACCCCCAAAACCTATAAGGGGCTTTAGTTTGGGGAGATTATATTTGTCAGGATAGCGTGTTGTAAAAACTATATCCAGGATATAATGCTCTACTTTTTCATCCATATAAACCTGGCGAACCAATTCTCTTGCATTTAAAATTTCCTGTGTTGCAACAACAGGATTTATCAATGCCTGCTTCATACCCTGCACATTTTGCCTGATAATACTTTGCTCTTCTGTTTTTGTTGGATATTCAATTATTACCTTGAGCATAAACCTATCCACTTGGGCTTCAGGTAAGGGATAAGTTCCTTCCTGCTCTATGGGGTTTTGTGTTGCCAGTACAAGAAATGGTTCTTCAAGATTATAAGAACTGTTCCCGATCGTTACCTGTCTTTCCTGCATCGCTTCCAGTAAAGCACTCTGCACTTTTGCAGGAGCCCGGTTTATCTCATCAGCCAAAATAAAATTGGCGAAAATGGGGCCCTTACGAACTACGAATTCATTTTTCTGCTGGTTGTATATCATTGTACCCGTAACATCAGCAGGCAAAAGATCCGGCGTAAATTGTATCCTGCTGAACCTTGCATTAATAGTTTGTGCCAGCGATTTTATTGAAAGCGTTTTTGCTAAACCCGGAACACCTTCCAGTAAAATATGGCCATTGCTTAAAAGGCCGATCAATAGTCTTTCAACCATGTGGCTTTGGCCAACAATCACTTTCCCTATTTCATCATGTATCTTATCAATAAATGTGGCGGAATGTGTAATTCTTTCGTTTAATAAACGAATATCTTCTGCTGTTTGTAGCATAAATAAAAATTAATGCGTTAAAAATGTTGCAGGCTGCAAAATACGAACTACCGTAAACAAAAACGCTGCCATCCAACAACCAACAGGAAAACTATGTTAATTTTAACGCTAAAATATATATTATAGTTATAGTAAACCATCAACCAATAACAACATGCACCCTTCGGACTTTTTATGAAATTTTCTTTTTTTAATTCAGATTTAGACTTTGGTGATGCTAAAGTAGAATGTGCACTTTCTGCATTGAATAGTGTTAAGGATGTTCTTAAACATTGCACTTATGATGGAGTGTATAATTATAAGTACCGGATTCCATATTTAAAAGAAATTGAAGCAGCAATTAAAGTAAAGAATTCTGATTTGTTAAAAAAGCTCGTTATTAATTCTGAATTAATTGGAGGTTCGGGAGCGCTTTGGGAAATTCATATAAATGAAGAAAATTATAAAAAAGAATTTGATAAATATTTTTTTGATTTTTAAATTCACTTGTACAAATGGGTATAAGAAATGGTAGGCTTAAGCAAGTGAGAGATGGACTTAAATAAGTTACCTAACTCAAATACTTTCCCACAATAGGCACTCTCCTGCCAACCAATGCTTTTGGAGAAATTTAATACTTCAATAACCTTTTATTAAATTTGTAAAAAGCTATATGCCTGAAGTATTAAAATATATTGTTGATAACAGAGGACAAAAGACCTCTGTGCTTGTACCTGTAAAAATTTGGGAAGACTTAAATACTAACTATCAAAGGCTTCAAAAAAAGCTAAATATTTTAAGCAGCATAACAGAAGGACTTAATGAAGTGAAACAATCTAAAAAGACAGGAAGAAAATTGCAAACTCTAAAAGATTTTCTTAAGTGACAGTAACTGTTCGGCTCACTAATAGTTTTAAAAATGCTGCCAAACCGCTTATAAAAAAATATCCCTCGCTTTCAAAAGACCTTCTCATTTTAGAAACAGAATTAATAAGCAATCCAAAACTTGGAACACCACTTGGAAATAATACCTATAAAATCAGATTAAAAATTTCCAGCAAAGGAAAAGGCAAAAGTGGCGGTGCAAGAGTTATTTCATTAGTAGAAACATCTCTGATTGGGGAAGTAAACTTTAGAAATGAAGATGTAACGGTAAATCTGATCACAATTTATGACAAGGCAGATACTGCAACAATTAATGACAAAGAATTGAAAGAACTTATAAAAGCATTTCACCAGGAATAATTCTAACTCAAATACTTCCCAACAATAGGCACTCTTCTCCCTACACCAAATGCTTTTGGAGAAATACGGATGATAGGACAAAACTGGTTGCGCTTGTATTCATTAATATTTACCATTTTTAAAACCCTGTCAACCAAATCAGGTTCAAATCCTTGTTCTTTTATCTGGTCTGGCCCCTGCACTCTTTCAATGTATTGGTATAAAATTTTATCAAGAATTGAATAATCAGGCAGGCTGTCACTGTCTTTTTGATCAGGCCGTAATTCTGCAGATGGCGCTTTGTTCAAGATATTATTCGGTATAATTTCTTTTTCCCTGTTTATATATTTTGCCAGCTCATAAATCTGGAGTTTGTAACAATCTCCAAGAACTCCCAATCCGCCTGCCATATCACCATATAAAGTTCCATAACCGGTGGCCAGCTCACTTTTATTGGAAGTATTCAGTAAAATATATCGGAATTTATTGGCAATCGCCATCAATAAATTTCCTCTTATCCTGCTTTGAATATTTTCTTCTGCAAGGCTAAAGGGAAGGCCTTTAAAAACAGGCTTTAGCTCTTTCAAAAAATCTTCATAAATAGTTTTGATAGGAATGATATCGTAAGGATTACCATTATTCTTACTCAATTTTTCCGCATCACTTACCGAGTGGATGGTTGAATATGGCGAAGGCATTAATATAGCTCTTACATTTTCACAACCCAATGCCGTGCAGGCAAGCGCAATGGTTACAGCACTGTCAATACCGCCGCTACTCCCAACAATTGCTTTGCTAAAACCCATTTTAGAAAAATAATCCCTGATACCAAGAATTAATGCATCATGGATTTGTGCAATGCTCAATTTTTCATTTAGTTGTACAGGTCCCAACAGTTGATCAGGCATAGCCAGCGCCGGTTCTATAACAGGAGCATCAATAGTACCATCATCATTTAAAATTATTTCTTCAAGGTGTTCTTTGAATTGTGGAAATTCTTTACAAAGATTTCCGTCCTTATCAAACACAAGCGAAGCTCCATCAAAAACAACTTCAGTTTGTGCACCTGTTGCATTGCAGTAAAATAATGGAAGCTTATATTTTAAAACATTCGATTTTATAGTTGCTTTCCTGTCCTCATCATGCGTATAATCAAAAGGAGATGCAGAGAGGTTGATCATCACATCAGGTTTTTGCTGCATTAAAATATCCATCGGGCAAACCCTGTACAAAGGATTGTTTCCTAAATTCCAGATATCCTCGCAAATAGTCACTGCAAGCCGCTTTCCTTTAAACTCCATTATGTTCCATGTAAAGGCAGGCTCAAAATAGCGGTATTCGTCAAACACATCATAATTAGGCAAACAGGTTTTATGAGCTATGGCTTTTATTTCTTTTTCATACAATAGAAAAGCGCCATTAAAAAGGTCTTTTCCATCCCATGCAGTATTCCTGTCGGGTGCGCCAACCAAAACACCGATGGTATCAGCATGCTGTTTTATTTCGTCAATTCCCTTGTAGCATTTATCAATAAAATCTTTAAACTCTAAAAAATCCTTTGGTGCATAGCCACAAATACATAATTCACTGAATACGATGAGGTCGGCATGTTGTGCCTTTGCAATACCGATCGCATCAATTATTTTGGCGGTATTGCTTTCAAAATTCCCTATATAATAATTCTGCTGTGCAAGAAAAATTTTCATCCGGCAAAATTAACGATTAGTAATTTTGTCTGAACCATGATTTAAGGATTATGAGATTAATAGGATTAAGAAAGTATACTATGAGAAAGATTTTTTATTTTATCGTGTCGGCCTGTATTTTTTTTTCCTGCAAGAACAATGATATTCCGGATGTTTCTAAAATAAAAGTTGACATTAAAGTTCAGCGCTTTGAAAAAGATTTTTTCGCTATTGATACCAATAATATTTTAAATGAGCTGCAACGATTAAAAATTAAATACCTTTCTTTTATAAATGACTTTACCAGCCAGATATTGGGCTTTGATTACAGTACTCCGCCTGATTCTCTTACAAAATATATTCATTTATTTATAAGGGATTACCGCTTTGTAAAAGATAGCGCCGATAAATTGTTTTCAGATTTTGAGCCGCATGTAAAAGAAATAAAAAGGGGGCTGCAATTTGTGAAATATTATTTTCCTGCTTACAATGCTCCAAAACAAATTATCACATTTATTGGTCCGTTTGATGGGTATAGCGATGTAATAAGTTCGGATGCATTTGCCGTAGGTTTACAACTCCACATGGGCAATAATTTTTCTTTTTATAAATCTGATTTTTCCCGGGATATTTTTCCTGAATACATATCTAAAAAATTTACGCCTGAATATATTCCCGTTAACTGTATAAAGAACATTATTGACGATATGTATCCTGATAAAAGCATAGGGAAAGCGCTGGTGGAGCAGATGGTTGAAAAAGGGAAACGTTTATATCTTCTTGATAAATTTTTACCCTTTACCGCAGAATCTATAAAGATCGGTTATACAGAAAAACAGTTAAAAGAGTCATATACCAATGAGGCAATTATCTGGGATTTTTTTTTGAATAATGACCTGCTAAACAATGCTGACCAAAACATAGTAAAAAACTATATCGGCGAAAGTCCGAAAACGCAGGAACTCGGCCAGGGTTCCCCGGGTAATATTGGTGCCTTCAGTGGCTGGCAGATCGTAAAAAAATACATGGAGAAAAACCCCGAAACTACATTGCAGGATCTGATGACAATAAATGCGAGGCAAATTTATAGTCAATCGAAATATAAACCGAGAATCTGAGATGTACGAGGTTATGATGCGAAGTACGATGTAAGAAGCACTTAATGACCACTGATCAATTGACTTAATGACGACTAAGCTTAGTGTTAATTTAATTTAGATGGCACCGTCATTTCAAATGCCGGGATATTTACGTAAAATGTTTTTTTATTATTCAGGTTTTCCATAAAATAAGTTCCATGCATTTTGCCAAGTTCTGTACGAAGGTTGCAACCACTTATGTATTGATATTTTTCTCCTGAAGTAATCTTCGGCTGGTTACCTATAACACCTTCGCCTTCCACTTCACGATGGGTGCCATCACTGTCAAAAATATACCAATGCCTGCGCAATAATTGTACAGGAAAAGGATTGTTGTTTTCGATAGTAATGCGATAGGCAAACATATATTCGCTGTTAATCGGATTACTGTGATCGGGTTGATAAAACGTTTCTACACTAATAGTAACGCCTTCCGATATTTTTGACACCATGTTATTCACTATGTAAAAGTAATTTAAAACGTATAAATGCTCAAAATGTTTCAAATAGAGAGCCATAAATTAAAATATCGGGGAAAATTGATTTTTCAGATCATTTGTGCTCCTGAAAAACCTTGTTTATGAAGCCATATCAGTATTTTATCCCGGTTATTCCCCTGGATGATTATTTCATGTTCTTTTACTGAGCCTCCTGTGCCGCAAAATGATTTTAGCTTTTTGCCTAAATCTTCCAGGTCAGCTTTTTTTCCGGAAAAGCCCTGAATTAATGTAACTATTTTACCTGCTCTTTGCCTTGTATCTAACTTTACTGTTATTTTTTGCTGAGCAATCGGCATCGTAGGCATTTCATCTGTATTCTCTTCTTCTAATTTAAAGCTGGGATCTGTTGAATAAACCAACCCTCCTGGCATTGATCTTTTTTTTGACATATTATATTAATTGTGCCTTCATGCTAAGGTCGATACTTTTTGCCTGGTGTATAATTGCTCCGCTTGAAATATAATCAACCCCGGTTGATGCATACTCCTCAATATTTTCGAGATTGATCCCTCCACTGGCTTCTGTTTCATATTCTCCATTAATGATCTTTAAGGATTCTTTAATTTGTTCGGGGGTAAAATTATCGAGCATAATCCTGTTAACTCTTCCAACCCTTACAACTCTTTTTACATCTTCAATATTTCTTGTCTCAATTTCAATCTTAATATCCAAATTTTTTCTTTTTAGATACTCATTTGTCTTTTCAATTGCTTTTTCAATTCCTCCGCAATAGTCAATATGATTATCCTTCAGCATTATCATATCATATAAACCAAAGCGGTGGTTGATTCCTCCACCAATACGTACGGCTTCTTTTTCCAACAAACGGAAATTAGGAGTTGTTTTTCTTGTGTCTAAAAGTTTAGTAGTGTAACCTTTAAGTTTATCAACATATTTATTGGTTAGTGTAGCAATCCCACTCATGCGCTGCATACAATTTAATACAAGCCGTTCACATTTAAGTATGGTATGTATCTTTGCCTGCACATCAAATGCAATATCTCCTGGCAACATTGTATCTCCATCTTTTTTGCTGGCAGTAATAACAGCATCTTCCTGAACATATTTAAAAATAAATTCAGCCACTCCCATACCAGCTAAAATGCCTTGCTCTTTAACTTTTAATATTGCTTTCCCATTTGCATCCGCATCTATACAACCTAATGTAGAATGATCACCATCACCAATATCTTCTTTTAATGCCTTTCTAATTAAACTTTCAAGTTGTTCTTTGTAATTCATCCAACAAAACTAAACATGATTATGGTAATAAATTAAAACCCACCAGTGGTGGGATATTGGCTAAATAATAAATCAATTTACTTTATTTTTCAAATCGTAATTCCTGTAACAATTTTTTATTGCCTTTTTGTTTAAGGTAAATGGTAGTACGAAAATCACCGGTGTTTGTTAACAGAACTCCAACTATAAACTGAGCATTTGTATTATCACCTTTATGCACAATTTGAAAACCTTTTACAGTATTATTATTAAAAAAATCTTTTAAAACCAATTCGGCCTGACTCTTACTAAATGTATTGCTCTTATCAGTTAGCGTTATCTCAATAGTATTATCAAAATGTTTTGAAAGTTGTGATGCACTTCCGCTTTTTATTGCAGCAATTACTTCATCTGCTGACACAAATGATGAAAGGCAAAAAAATAAGACCACTAAACAATATGTAAAAAAATATTTCACTTTATTTTCTAGTTGTAATTTTGCCAAAAACGTGCCAACTAACTATTTAAAGCAATTCTTAAGGCCCCCTAACAGTATAAATAGTTTAAACAGGTTTCATTTCATGTTCCAATTAATTATGTTGGCTTTAATAGTTTATTTGTTTGCAAAAAAAACTGTCATGAATAAATTAGCTTTGATTTATGGAAGAAAAAAGAATTATTCTTATTATAATGGATGGATGGGGACATGGGAAAATAAAATCAAGTGATGCAATTCAAAATGCTGATGTTCCTTTTGTTTCCTCGTTATATTCAAAATATCCAAATACAACATTAATAACCTGTGGAGAGGCGGTCGGGCTTCCTGTCGGACAAATGGGCAATAGCGAGGTAGGGCACTTAAACCTGGGTGCAGGAAGAGTTGTTTATCAGGAGCTGGAAAGAATAAATGTAGCTATAAGAACCGGCGAACTTCAACAAAATGAAACACTTTTAAATACTATTTTATATGCAAAAAATAATAATAAACCTTTGCATTTAATAGGGCTGGTAAGTGATGGTGGCGTCCATTCTCATATTGAACATTTAAAAGCTATAACAACAATTTGTAAGCAACAGGAATTACAAAATGTGTTTGTTCATGCCTTTACTGATGGCAGGGATACTGACCCCAAAAGTGGTATACATTTTCTTAAGGAATTACAGGATCATTTACAAAACTCGACAGGTAAAATAGCTACTATTATTGGGCGCTATTATGCAATGGACAGGGATAAACGCTGGGAGAGAATTAAGATAGCATACGATGCATTAGTTAACAGGATGGGCAGAACAACTGCTGATATTTTGAGTACTGTGGAACAATCCTATGAAATGGATGTTACTGATGAATTTATAACACCAATAATAAATCGAGATATTAATGCAGCCATAAAAGATGGCGATGCGGTTTTATGTTTTAATTTTCGAACTGATCGCTGCAGGGAAATAACCCAGGTTCTTACACAATCATCAATCCCTGCCCCGACGTCTATCGGGATTGGTATGGAACCTTTATCACTTTATTATACCACAATGAGCCGGTACGATCATACTTTTAAAAACATTAATGTAATTTTTGAAACCGATGATCTTAAAAATACATTGGGCGATATTCTTGCGCAACATAACAAAAAACAAATACGAGTTGCAGAAACGGAAAAATATCCGCATGTAACTTTCTTTTTCAGCGGTGGCAGGGAAGTACCTTTTGAAGGTGAAAAAAGAATTATGATACCATCACCAAAGGTAGCTACGTATGATCTGCAGCCGGAGATGAATGCATATGAAGTAACGGAAGCTCTTCTTCCGGAAATAAAAAATAAGACAGCGGATTTTATTTGTTTGAATTTTGCGAATACAGATATGGTAGGGCATACAGGTGTATGGCATGCAGTTATAAAAGCCGCTGAAACAGTAGATAAATGTGTAAAAAAGATTGTTACAACTGCACTGGAAAATGGATATACTATTTTTTTAACTGCAGATCATGGGAATGCTGACTATATGATAAATGAAGATGGCACGCCAAATACTGCGCATACATTAAATTTGGTCCCCCTATTTATAATTGATAAAGACCCGATAGCTATCGGGTGGCAGCGAAACATAAAGGCAGGGAAATTAGGCGATATTGCCCCAACTATCTTAACCATGATGCAATTACCAATACCAAAAGAAATGACAGGGAATGTTTTAATAGAAACCGAATGATTTAGTTATTCGTCAAGCGATTTTTACAACTTATGTAATAACCAAATCATCGTGTTATAGCTTAATTTATTTTTAATTCAATTTTCTTGTAAAGCTTATAAATATGAAGGTCTTAAAAAGAATATTAATAATTATACTTATAATTTTTGCCTTAATACAATTTATACGTCCTCCAAAAAACAAATCACAAGGAATTAGTGCTAAAGATATTTCAACCATATACCCTATACCCGACAGTATAGAATCAATTTTAAAAGTTGCCTGTAACGATTGTCATAGTAATAATACCAGGTATCCATGGTATGCAGAAATTCAACCTGTGGCGTGGTGGCTTAATGACCATATTGTAGATGGAAAAAAAGACCTGAATTTTTCAGAATTTACTAAATACCGGATCCGCAAACAATACTTTAAATTTGATGAAATAGAGAAGCTGGTAAAAGAAAATGTAATGCCATTGCCATCATATACATGGATACATAAAGATGCGGATTTTAACCGACCGGCAAAAACTGGCAATTATGGGTTGGGCACGATCTTTAAAAGACTCTCTGAAAGCCAATTACCCGCCTGATAGTTTTGTGCGCAAAAAATAATATAAGCTAATTTTCAGCAAAAACCTTAAATAGTGCCTTTTATTTTTCTTTTGATAAGCAGCAATCTTTTATAATTTTTTGTCATAACTTGAGGGTTAAAACCATTAAATTATATATGACAGAAGAGCTTATGCTTCATGGCTGTCTTAATAATATTGCGTCCGCACAGGAGGCACTATACAATCGTTTTAGCCCTCGTATGTTAGGTGTTTGTTACAGGTTTGCCCGTAACCGGGAGGATGCCGAAGATATGTTGCAGGAGGGGTTTATAAAAATATTTACCCAAATACAACAATTTCGCGGACAAGGAGCATTGGAAGGATGGATAAGGAGAATAATTGTTCATACATGTATCAATATTTTAAAAAAGAATAAAAAATTCAGTGATAGTGTAGACCTGATCCATGCCGGCAATTTATTTTTGAACGAAAATAATATCCCTTCCATCCTTGAAAGTAAGGAAGTGGTAGATTCGGTAAGGCGATTGCCTATGGGGTACAGAACAGTTTTAAATCTTTATGCTATTGAAGGGTTTAACCATAAAGAAATTTCGCAGATGCTGGATATTGAAGAAAGTACCAGCAGATCGCAATATACAAGGGCAAAAGCAATGTTAGAGGCAATATTAATTAATAAAAAAATTATTCAGCCAAAAGAAAGAAGAAGAATACTGATGGGATCCAATACATAGAAAAACCAAAACAAACCAAGAAACTAATTGATCCGTACCGCTATTGAAATTTATGTGAAATGGAAAAAAATTTTTATCCGGAAAATTTTGAAAAATTCCTGAGAGGGCATGCCGACCAGTTTAAAATGTCACCATCTAAAAAAGTGTGGCGTGGAATTTATAATGACCTCCATCCGGGACGAAGATGGCCATCCATTGCAATGAGTATGGTATTTATTTTTGTTCTTGTTATAATAGGTCACTTAAATACTAATAACGGTGGGAATACCCCCTTATATGATTTAACCTCTAATAACCAGAAACCGGTATCTGAGAATAATTTGGCATCTGTAAAACATCCTGAACCTAATTCTATAAAAGTTTCTGATAATCTCACGCCTGAATATAAGTCTGGTAATATTTCTCCCAATGGTGCAGTTGTAGATATCCAGACATCTACTAAATACGATAATCCCATATTGGAGAATAAAAGGGAACATCTTACTTCACAAAAATTTGAAAATAAAGTAATTAAACCTAATAACAATCCTGACGTTGTTACCAATTCTACAGCCGATTTAATTAAGGATAATTCTTTATCCATCCAATCATCAAATAGAAAAAATGAAGTAAAGACATCCGGTAATGAAACTTCAAACATACCTGCGGAAAGCAATGAAGTAAATATTAAACCAAAAAAAATAAACAACGTTACATGGCAATACTATGTTTCTCCTTCTGTTAGTTATAGATATTTATCAAATAATAATATAGACAATGCGGTAATTCATAAACCTATGATTGGATATGAGGCAGGAACTGAGATGAATTTTAAAATTGATAAAAACCTACAGTTTACAACCGGATTGCAGTTGAATTATTCCGGTTATAATATTAAAGCTAACAATACGCATCCTACTATTGCCACTTTAATGTTAAATACTGATATCCCCGGGCAAAGTGTTGCTTATTCCGCAATGTCTCATTACGGTAACCGGTCAGGCGCAGAACTTACCAGATTAAAAAATTATAGTTTACAAGCATCGATTCCTATAGGGTTGCAATACATGTTAGCAGAAAAAGAAAATATTCGATTTGGGGCTGCAGCAGCTTTTCAGCCTTCATTTATAATTGCCAACAATACTTATTTACTTTCTACCGACAAAAGAAACTATATGAAAGACCCGGATCTATTTCGTAAATGGAATATGAATACCAATCTTACAACTTTTGTTGCTTTTTCATCCAACTCACTTAACTGGCAAATTGGTCCGCAGGTACGTTATCAGTTGCTCTCTACATACTCAAAGCGCTATCCTGTTAAAGAACATCTTGTTAATTACGGTATCCGCATAGGTATAAGTAAAATTCCCAAATAATATTACATTCAACAGCTCGTTTTTATTAAAGTTCTTTTAGCCGTTACCTCTCACGCTGGCAGTTTTTATTTTAAGAGATATTTTGTTTTGAGGTATTTTTGAAGGATGCAAATAAAATTCTTATCATTCATAGGATTGGTAGTTCTATTTTATAGTTGCACAGAACAAAAACAACAAGATTCTCAGCAGCAAAAACCAGGGTCAAAAAAAGAGTATACGTTCTTTGCTGTAACAGACTATATCCGCGGTCAGTTAAGCGAAATAGATAGTTTACCAATAACTCCTTTAAGAATTGTTAGTCACAAAGGCTGGCAGGATTCAGTTTGGATGAAAAAAGAAAATATCAGGCCTTTTGCCGGGCCCTTACTTCACCCGGAAATTGATTCAGCATACCTGAACAATTTTTATGAGGAAAAATCTTTTCTTGACCAAACAATTAATTCAATAACGTTAACCTATGAGCCTAAAAATGATTCTGCAGATTTTAAAACGATAATAATTTACATCGATCCAACCAAAAATAAGGTAACACGTATTTACCTGGTTAAAGAAATTGTTGGAAGTACAGGCAATCAAACCATTCAGCTAACATGGAAATCAAATAAATGGTGCAAAATAACTACCATTATAGAACAAAAAGATAATCCCCCGGATATTAAAGAAGAAGTAATGAAATGGGATTTTAATGAATGACTTCTTAACAAAAAACATATTTTGAAAACGATAAATTTGCAGCTCAATGACACCGGAGAGTTTTCAAAATATAATAAAAACCTTTCCAAATCAGCCCGGCATTTACAAATACTTTGATGAAAAGAGTGAAATGCTGTATGTTGGAAAAGCAAAGCATCTCCGTAAAAGAATAAGCTCTTATTTCACAAAAACTTTTACCGGTTATAAAACCCACGAGTTAGTTCGCCGTATTCACCGCATTGAATTTACTATAGTTGATTCTGAGCAGGACGCATTTCTACTGGAAAATGCACTGATAAAACAATTTCAACCAAAATTTAATATTAATCTTAAAGATGATAAATCCTATCCTTTTATAGTTATAAAAAATGAACCCTTTCCACGTGTATTTTTAACCCGTACAAAAATCAGTGATGGTTCGCAATACTTAGGACCATTTACATCAGTAGCAAGAGTGAGAGAATTACTTGATTTCATTAAACAGAATATCCAGTTACGAACCTGTAAACTTAATCTTACAGATTCAAATATTCAAAAAGGGAAGTTTAAAGTCTGTTTAGAATATCATTTAGGAAACTGTAAAGGCCCTTGCGAAAATCTTCAATCAGCAGAAGATTATAGCCGGGCCTTATCCCAATTAAAAAATTTAATGAAAGGCAATCTTTTTCCGGTTATTCAGCATTTTAAGCAGGAAATGCAACAACACGTTGAAAAAATGGACTTTGAAAAAGCAGAATTCATCAGAAAAAAAGTTGAACATCTGCAAAATTATCAGTCAAGATCAAAAGTAGTTAATGAGCATGTTGGAAATGTTGATGTTTTTTCTATTTTAAAGGATGGTGACTGTGCTTATGTAAATTATTTAATGGTAAGCAGTGGAACTATTGTTATAACTAAAACAATAACTCTCGAGCAAAAACTTAATGAAACCCCAGAGGAAGTTTTATTATTTTCTATCGCACAATTAAGAATAACCTTTAATAGCGAAGCAAAAGAAATTATTGTTCCTTTTGAAATAAAATATCCTGAACAGGATATAATTGTAACAGTTCCCAAGGCAGGGGATAAAAAGAAACTTTTGGAGCTTTCTGAAAAAAACGTAAACTATTTTAAAGAAGAATTAAACAGAAAGAAAATGCTGCAACTGGAAGGCAAAACTGATACTGAAAAAAAAATAGCGCTTCAACAGTTACAAAAAGACCTGCACTTACCTGTTACCCCTGTACATATTGAATGCTTTGATAATTCCAATTTCCAGGGAAGTTACCCTGTATCAGCAATGGTGTGTTTTAAAAATGGAATTCCAGATAAAAACAATTATCGAAGATTTAATGTAAAAACGGTTGAGGGTATTAATGATTTTGCCACTATGAAGGAAGTAGTTTTTAGGAGATATAAAAGACTTGCTTTGGAAAACCAACCTCTGCCCCAGCTTGTAATTATTGATGGGGGGAAGGGTCAATTAAATGCTGCGATAGAAAGTATTAATGAGTTAGGACTGCAGGGCAAAACCTCCGTAATTGGCGTTGCTAAAAATGAAGAAGAGATATTTTTTCCGGGTGATGGACAATCAATAAAATTACCCTGGGATAGTGAAAGCCTTAAGCTTATAAGACGTATCAGAGATGAAGTTCATCGTTTTGGCATAAATTTTCATCGAAATCAGCGCAGCCGTGGCACCTTTATAAATGAGCTGGAACAAATAAAAGGTATTGGTAAATCAACCGCAGAAGCATTGCTGAAGCAATTTAAATCAGTAAAGAAAATAAAAGAATTATCTGAGGAAGAATTGAATAAAGCTGCAGGCAGCGCAAAAGCTAATTTAATTTTGAATTATTTTAAAAATCAACAACTTTCAAATATTCAAGATCAATAAAAAATGAAAATGTAACCGATTCCTCCTGAGAAAAGAAAGTTATAAAAAAAGGAAGCATTTCTGCTTCCCATCTATAAATTAAAAGAGTTGATTAATAACTCCACAAATTCTGTTCGTAATTAAATATTTTATCTTTAATTGTTTCACCCTCCAGCAATTGTAATATTTGGTTATCCCGTAATCCTCCATAGTCTTTTAAATACCTGTCATACGGATTATCCATAGTACTCTTAATTATTCTACCATAAAAAAACCTGCTCTCAAACAAATCTTCCCAGCTCATTCTTGCCCCTAGGTTCTTTCCGTTATATACCTGGTAGTTGGAAAGAATCGGCCTCATATCAGGATAGTACACCCAGAATAACGGTGTTTCTCCAAGGTATAATCCCTGGGAAGTAACTATGCTTTTTACAGGAGCAATACCTAAAATTCTCCAGAACAAGCGTGAGGTTTCTTTATCAAATATCACTTCTTCTTTAATTCTGAATTTGTAAAATGAATCAAGGTTCACTTCTGCTGTTACACTCTTTGTTCCGGTTACTTGTCCTACAGAATCATAGAGCGGTACCTCTACTACTCCGCCGGAAATAATTTCTGAAACCTTTGATACTGTTAAGGGTGTAGTAAACCTGTCATCTACTGCATCAAAAACGGTTACACCGCCGCTATCCGGGCCATTTTGTATTGCCTTAAATAATATAGAAATAAAACGTTGATTTCCGTTGTCTTCATCAGCAGAATAGCGAAACGGGAGGTTCATTTTTTCCCTAGTATCTATTTCTCTCCAAAGTTTTTCGCGAAATATTGCATCATCTTCCCTTAAATGCTCGTATGCTAAAGGGGCCCTGTCATTTACAAGGTTTCTCTCTATCGCATCATTAGGACGCAGAGATTTTTTTACAACAGGTATTGGCAGGCTATCTATTTTAGGTGCTGCTACAATGGGCGTAGGATTTATACTCACCTGTGTTCTGGTGTTGGTGGTTTTTTTTGCAGTGGTACGTTTTTTTGCTGTACGCTTTTTTGCCTGTGCTTCACTAACATGTGTAACCATTGCAAAACAACCGGCCATTAAAAAATATACTAAAAGCTTTTTCATAGTCATAGATATTAATTTATTAAAAGAGTATAAAACCTGGACCCTGAATATTCCTTACTGCACCATCAGGCCCCTGAACTTTTACATTATCAAATGTTACGGAAGTGCCGGGTATACACTTAGCTAATTGAGCACTTATACCTGCCAAACTTCCACCACTTATTGATCCCTGTTGAACATTTGGGAAATTAGCTCCTGAAAAGTAAACCGTAGCGCTTACAACACTAAACCTGGCATCAAAATCAAAAGCTTCTAAATCAGCCCGGGCAAACTGCTGATTTTTAAAAACCACTGATTGTATTCTTCCGCCCTTGCTTGGACCTACCATAAATGTTGGATCCGGAATTCTTTTTACCCTGAATTCATAAGTACTTGCTTTACCATCTGCATTTACCGTTATAGAAGCTTTGCCCACTGAACTTACTCTAACGGTATATTTGCCAGAACCGCCACTGGGTGAAAGTGTTCCTCCTGCCATTGATACCCGGGTTTTATCCCAACCCGTACCGGAAGAAATTGTAATTGGGTTAGGTACACCTATATAAAAAACATTCATTTTATCAAGCATTACTGCAGCCCCTCCTGGAGTACCTACCGTATATTCTACATTAAAAGATTTAGATTCCTTTGTACCATCGGGTTTAGTATAGGTAACATTAACCGGCACACTGCGATTTCCGGAACCACTTGCCTGCACTTTATATACTGCTCTTCCTTCAGCATCTATGGCAATACCTGTTCCATTTATGCTTATTTGTGGTTGAGCAGCACGACTATATGCACCAACACCGGCGGTGATCTGAACTTCCTGTCCCGGCATTACATAATTTGAGCTTTGGCCTACTAATGCAGCAAACTGATCATAAATTACCTTAACAGCGCCTATCTGATTATGAGCATAGGTTACCACCTGGTTCTCTGCATTCTTTACATTATTCTGAAATTTACTCAGCATAGTTAACCCGGCAACAGTGGGCGTCATATGAAAATAGGTTTGAGTAAAATCTTTTTTTCTACTGGGAAGTGTTATATCTATTGGCAATGATTTTTCAAATTCTTTTCTTACTGCTCCGGTTGTGTCTGTATTTAACATATCCTCTCTATATTTTTTTAATGCTGCTTCTAATTCTTTTCCTTTTCCTTTAGTATCAAATAAACGTGTTGCCGCTTCAAGATTATCTTCTCTATAGGATTCCACCTGCTTACCATCCTCCTCAACCATTTGAAGATCAGCTTCCTTTTTTAATTCAATTTTAAGGGTTTCAAGATATGTATGCATATCTGCTGATAATTTTTGTGCCCTTTCAGCAACCGGCTGCCATATTTTTGCCTTTTCCGCAGATTGTGCTTCGGTTAATTTTTCTTGCAAAGATTTATATAAAGTATTGTTAGCATTGCCTATATTCTCATTTGAAATTACAAGACTTCTATCTACTACTTTAAATGCATTAATAACCTCATTTGATACATTTAAAGCTAATATGGCTGTTAGCACTAAATACATAATATTGATCATCTTTTGCCGGGGTTCCCTGGGTAAAGCCATAATTATAAGTTTTCGATTTTAGTTTTGCTTATTGCCTGTTGTTTATTGTTATTCCTATCTGCCCTGCATTGCACTTAACATATTGCCATACACCTGGTTTAATTTACCCAGGTTATTTGCCAACGTACCAATTTGCTCTTTTGCTCTTCCTGCATCATCCACAGTATTCATCATAACCTGGCTGGCTTCAGCCATTTTACCGTAAAAACTGTTTAGCGCTTTAAGGTGATTATTGCTTTCATTTAATTCCAACTCATAAATTGTATTAAGAGAAGAAAGATTTTTTGTAAGTACTTGTACCTGGCTGTGAAAACCTTTAGCACTGTCTGCTGCATCATTAAAATGAGCCATAGTATTTGCAGAAGTAGTGTAAGCATCTCTCAAACTAGTCATTGCCGAAGTAGCCTCTTTAGTTTTTGCCGAAAAATCGCTTGTAGATTTTACAACATCCCCTACTTCTCCAATTTGAGAAACGGTTGTTCCCAGTTTTTGGAAATTATCACCCAATCTTTTTAAATTGGCCGGTGTAATGTCTGCATCTATAAGCATTCTATCCATAGATTGTAAAGCAGGGTTTCCTACAACTGCAACCTCTTCTTCGCCTGGTTGAATATCCTCTTCATGCTTTTTTGGTTTTATCCACTCTACAGCTGCATAAACCATAAATATTGCTGTTTCAGTCCACATACCAATCGTAAGCATCAGATCAGCATACGATTTATGGGTTAATTTAGCCCATGCGGCAAATATAATAACAGCAGCGCCTGCGCTTACAAGTACGTCGATAAGTGTTAAAAAGGTTCTTTTTCTGTGAGCCATAATTATAGATTTTTTTAATTTTTAGATATTATTCGGATATCAGATTTTAAGATATAAATAGCAATGCCTGTATCTTCTTAGAAAAAAGTAAATGTTATTAGAAAATTTTTTAATAATGTAGGATTGAGATTATGCTTTTTTTCTTCCTTTTTTACTCATTGTTGGCGGTAAATCAACTACACTTCTAAATCCGATATAGGATTTGGCTGTATCCTGGTATTCGTAATTTCTTGAACTTGTTTGCAATAAATATCCAACATCTTTCCAGCTGCCACCACGAACAACTTTACGCTTCATTTTTGGAGGATCCTGTTCTTTTGCATTATAACGAATATCAGGATTCATATCGTGTTGAAAATTATAGCCTCCTTCATTATAAAGAGAAGATGTCCATTCTGCTACATTACCTGCCATATTATATAAACCAAAATCATTAGGCCAGTAAGCATCTGCCCTTACTGTATAAAATCCTCCATCCTCCGGATAATTACCACGGCCCGGTTTAAAATTGGCCAGTAAACAACCTTTTTTATTTCTTAAATATGGTCCGCCCCAGGGGTAAGGCGCTTGTGAACGTCCTCCTCTTGCTGCATACTCCCATTCAGCTTCTGTAGGTAAACGAAAAGCTGATTCAGTAGTTCTTTTTTTACCGGCTAACCATGAATTTAAAAGATGCGTTCTCCATTCACAGAAAGTAGTTGCCTGTTTCCAGCTAATACCCAGCGTTGGATAATTACCAAAAGCCGGATGGCTGTTATATTGCTTTGCCATAGGCTCATTATAAGAATAAGAGAAATCCCTCATCCATACTAATGTATCAGGATAAACAGGAACATCTGTTTTTACAATAAATTGAGAGATAGGCTTACGTGCATTTTCTTTTCTGGCTGCTTCTTTAAAATCAACAACCTCTGAGTGATATATAACTTTACTGGCATCAATTGCCTTTACTCCATACAGCCTGTTGTCTGGTGTAAGAATTAATGCATCAATCTTCTCAATAACCGTTCTGTCGTTATAATTAATAGTGTTTGCTTTCTTCCAGTCAATAGCCTCAACGCCATCCTGGCCTTGTATAACATAAGGTGAGCCTAATAATTTTGCTGCTATTGAATCGGTAACCCATTTGGTAAACTGGCGATATTCATTATTGGTAATTTCGGTAGCATCCATCCAAAAACCGTTAATGGAAACTGCTTTATTACGTGCAGTAAATGAATAATTAACATCCTCATCGCTTGGTCCCATATGAAAAGTTCCTGGCGGAACATAAACCATTCCGGGAGGTTTAGTGGGTGTATATTTAGTTCCTGGAGCTACCCCATGTAGTTGTCCATCATTAGGCAAGCCTTTAGCCTTTGACTTAAAGAGTTTGCCACAACCGGATAATAAAACAATAGCTACAATTGCTACTACACTTAATAAGTGATTCTTCATGTGTTTAACGTTTGAGGGATATACGAACAAATGTATAATTATTTTTTATGAAACTACTTTTTAGCGCCTTTCAATATCTTAAAGTTTTGTAAACAATTGCAGGACCAGATTTTAAAACGGAAGACTTGCTTAAATATTGTAAAGAATCAATTAAATTTTCTATAATTACTGGTTCGGGTAATAATTGATGCGATATCATCTGTGGGGGCCTGGCATGTATAATTACGGCATAGATATATTAGTGGTTTGGGGGAAATACATTTTTGTGCTAATAATGGGTATTCATTCATTTTTGCATTATAACTGCATTGCACTACTTTATTGGGAATAAAATGTGTTAGTAATTCATCCCTTAATATCTCAAATTTTTTGGCCAGTAAACAACCTTTTTTATTTCTTAAATATGGTCCGCCCCAGGGGTAAGGCGCTTGTGAACGTCCTCCTCTTGCTGCATACTCCCATTCAGCTTCTGTAGGTAAACGAAAAGCTGATTCAGTAGTTCTTTTTTTACCGGCTAACCATGAATTTAAAAGATGCGTTCTCCATTCACAGAAAGTAGTTGCCTGTTTCCAGCTAATACCCAGCGTTGGATAATTACCAAAAGCCGGATGGCTGTTATATTGCTTTGCCATAGGCTCATTATAAGAATAAGAGAAATCCCTCATCCATACTAATGTATCAGGATAAACAGGAACATCTGTTTTTACAATAAATTGAGAGATAGGCTTACGTGCATTTTCTTTTCTGGCTGCTTCTTTAAAATCAACAACCTCTGAGTGATATATAACTTTACTGGCATCAATTGCCTTTACTCCATACAGCCTGTTGTCTGGTGTAAGAATTAATGCATCAATCTTCTCAATAACCGTTCTGTCGTTATAATTAATAGTGTTTGCTTTCTTCCAGTCAATAGCCTCAACGCCATCCTGGCCTTGTATAACATAAGGTGAGCCTAATAATTTTGCTGCTATTGAATCGGTAACCCATTTGGTAAACTGGCGATATTCATTATTGGTAATTTCGGTAGCATCCATCCAAAAACCGTTAATGGAAACTGCTTTATTACGTGCAGTAAATGAATAATTAACATCCTCATCGCTTGGTCCCATATGAAAAGTTCCTGGCGGAACATAAACCATTCCGGGAGGTTTAGTGGGTGTATATTTAGTTCCTGGAGCTACCCCATGTAGTTGTCCATCATTGGGCAAGCCTTTAGCCTTTGACTTAAAGAGTTTGCCACAACCGGATAATAAAACAATAGCTACAATAGCTACTACACTTAATAAGTTATTCTTCATGTGTTTAACGTTTGAGGGATATACGAACAAATGTATAATTATTTTTTATGAAACTACTTTTTAGCGCCTTTCAATATCTTAAAGTTTTGTAAACAATTGCAGGACCAGATTTTAAAACGGAAGACTTGCTTAAATATTGTAAAGAATCAATTAAATTTTCTATAATTACTGGTTCGGGTAATAACTGATGCGATATCATCTGTGGGGGCCTGGCATGTATAATTACGGCATAGATATATTAGTGGTTTGGGGGAAATACATTTTTGTGCTAATAATGGGTATTCATTCATTTTTGCATTATAACTGCATTGCACTACTTTATTGGGTATAAAATGTGTTAGTAATTCATCCCTTAATATCTCAAATTTTTGTCCGCAGATCGCTAACTCATTTATTCCGGCAAATATGTCTATAAGTAAACATGCCCAATTACCAAAAGAAGTTGGGTATTTGATTATTAACCCGGCTAAAGTCTTTAAAAAACCAGCAGCATTTTCTTTCCATATGGTATTATCAAAAATTACAGAAAGATAAAAAAGATTGCCTGACATAACGGAATTACCTGAAGGTATAGCACCATCATAAATTTCTTTTTTTCTTACAATAACATCATTTTGATTTAGGCCTGAATAATAAAAAAAATCATTTTCAGAAGAATAAAAATTATTATATACATATTCAGTTAATGATTGGGCATACTGTAAATATTTATTATCAGATGTTACTTCCTGCAAAGCAATGCAGGCTTCAATCAAATATGCATAATCATCTAAAAATGCGGGGTACTTTGCCTTTCCATTCTTATAGGTATGATAAAATTCAAATCCGATAGCCATCGGATCATTTTCATTCACCCTGAAATTAGAAAATAAAAAATCAAAATTTTTAATTGCCAATTCTTTATAATAGTTATTGCTTAATGCAGCCGCAGCTTTGCATAAGGCTGTTATCATTAAGGCATTCCAACCCAATAAAATTTTATCATCACTTAATGGGCGAACTCTTTTACTTCTTTCATTTAAAAGTTTTTCTTCAGAAGATTTTAATTGCTGACCAATGTCTGTTTCATTTAAATTTTGTTGTTCTGCAAAATCATGTAAAGGTGTAAGTACTCTTAAAATATTTTTATGTTCCTCCATAGGAGTCTCCGAAGGAGTCCTTTGTGACCCTTCGGACCAATTACCGTTCGGTGTAACGTCATAGTATTCACAAAATAGTTTTGCGTCATTACCAAGTATAGTATTTATTTCATCATAACTCCATACATAAAATTTGCCTTCTTCTCCTTCGCTATCAGCATCAAGCGCTGAATAAAAACTTCCTGTTCCATCACTTAATTCTCTTACAATAAAATCAGTCGTTTGTTCTATAGTCTTTTTATAAGATAAATTTTTAGTTATTTGGTAAGCATCACTTAATGTGCGAACAAGCAGTGCATTATCATACAGCATTTTTTCAAAGTGGGGAGCAAGCCATTCGGTATCTGTTGAGTATCTTGCAAACCCACCTCCTATCTGATCATAAATACCTCCCTGTATCATTTTATCAAGGCTTAGGCATGCCTGCTTCAATGCCTTTTCATTTTTTGTATAATGGTAATACCTAAGCAAATAGTTTATCGTAAAAGTTTGTGGGAATTTTGGAGCATTGCCAAAACCACCCCATTTTTTATCAGCCTGCTTCATTATATTGGCAAATATTTCATCTACCTGTTGCTTTGTAAAAATTTCATCTACTGTTATATTTAAAGAAATGTTTTTCGTTGAAGGATTTATATCAGATCGGCCAATATGCTTTGTAAGTTCTTCAGCCTGCGCTTCAATTTCCTGTCTTTTTTCTTTGAACAATTGATAAACACCCTCTAAAACTTCTTTCCATGAGGCTCTGTTAAATGCCCGCTGCGGAGGGAAATAAGTTCCACCATAAAACGGTTTACGGTCGGGAGTAAGAAAAACATTCAATGGCCATCCTCCGTTGCCGGCAATAGCCTGAACTGCATCCATATAAATGTGATCAAGATCCGGCCGCTCTTCTCTATCAATTTTTATGTTTATGAAGTTAGCATTCATCAGATTTGCAGTTTCTTCATCTTCAAAACTCTCATGTTCCATTACATGGCACCAATGACATGCAGAATATCCAATACTTACGAGTATTGGTTTATCTTGTTCCTTAGATTTCAGCAAGGCTTCATCTCCCCAGGGATACCAGTTTACCGGATTATGTGCATGTTGTAAAAGGTAAGGACTTGTTTCTTCAGCAAGTTTATTGGTATATTTAAACATCGCAATCCTGGCGACAACAAAAGTGCCAAATGCTTGTGTTTTCAATGATATCTGAAGTTCTCACATATTATTTTTTTTTATTACAAAAAGTATATTTTTGTAACCGTTTAAAAACTAAACTTTACTATCATGTCAGACATAGCGTCAAGAGTTAAAAAAATTATTGTTGACAAATTAGGCGTTGATGAAGCTGAGGTTACACCGGAAGCTTCTTTCACTAACGATTTAGGTGCCGATAGTTTGGACACCGTAGAATTAATTATGGAATTTGAAAAGGAATTTAATATTTCTATCCCTGATGAACAGGCTGAAACCATTACTACGGTTGGGCAAGCTATAACTTACCTGGAAGAGCACGCTAAGTAATTATCTTTTTTAATTATTGCTGGCAAACCATATGGAATTAAAAAGAGTTGTTGTTACCGGGATGGGTGCTATAACGCCATTGGGAAAATCTGTACCGGAATATTGGGACGGATTAATAAACGGCGTATCAGGAGCTGATAACATCACACAATTTGATACCTCGAAGTTTAAAACCAAATTTGCCTGCGAAGTAAAAGATTTTGAACCCACCAATTATTTAGACAGAAAGGAAGCCCGAAAAATTGATCGTTTTACTCAATTTGCTTTAATTGCCAGCGATCAGGCAGTAAGCGATGCAGGCATTAGCAAAGAAAATGTTGATGTAGACAGGGTTGGCGTAATATTCGCCAGCGGTATTGGCGGCTTAATTACTTTTCAGGAAGAAGTAACAAACTATGCTTTAGGTGATGGTACACCGAGGTTTAATCCCTTTTTTATACCTAAAATGATTTTGGATATTGCAGCAGGGCAAATTTCTATGCGTCATGGATTTCGTGGACCGAATTATTCGGTTGTAAGTGCTTGTGCCAGCAGTACCAATGCAATTATTGATGCATTTGATAACATCAGGATAGGCAGGGCTGATATTATAATTACAGGTGGAACGGAAGCTGTAATTAAAGATTCAGGAGTAGGCGGTTTTAATGCGATGAAAGCATTGAGTGAAAGAAATGATGATCCCAAAACTGCATCACGTCCATTTGATAAAGACAGAGATGGTTTTGTAATGGGTGAAGGTGCCGGTGTTTTAATTCTTGAGAATTTAGAACATGCTTTGGCACGAGGCGCAAATATTTATTGCGAGATTGCAGGCGGGGGAGCTACTGCCGATGCCCATCATATTACTGCTCCGCACCCTGAAGGCCTTGGAGCACAGAATGTAATGATTGTTGCACTGAAAGATGCAGGAATGAAGCCCGGGGATATTGATTATATAAATGTTCATGGCACGTCTACCCCGCTTGGAGATATTGCAGAAACAAAAGCTATTTTAAATGTATTTGGAGAACATGCTTACAATTTAAATATTAGTTCTACCAAATCTATGACCGGGCATTGCCTTGGTGCAGCCGGAGTTATTGAAGCACTGGCATGTATTTTATCCGTTACAAAAGATGTTGTTCCTCCAACAATAAATCACTTCACTGATGATCCTGATCTTGACCCTAAGTTAAATTTCACTTTTAATAAAGCACAGCATAAAGTAATAGATGCTGCATTAAGTAATACATTTGGATTCGGCGGACATAATGCGTCTGTTATTGTAAAAAAGTATAGAGCGTGAGACGATAACCTTGAGAATTTTCATTTTCACGTCTTACCTTTTACGTCTCACGATTTTTTGGCTATTTTCGGGTAAATAATTCTTTGTGCAATTCTTTAAAAATTTTCTTGATAACAAGCCAGATAAAGAATTTAAAAAACAGCTTCATAATGTTCTTGGCTTTGTTCCGGACAATCTAACTTTATACAAAACGGCATTAAGCCATCGTTCAATTCGGGAAGGTGCTGATGAAAATAATGAACGACTGGAATTTTTAGGAGATGCAGTGCTTAGTTCATTAGTCGGTCATTATTTATTTATGCGATACCCTTACAAGGATGAAGGATTTTTAACCGAAATGAGAAGCAAAATGGTAAATAGGAATCAATTAAATGATATTGCATTAAAAATGGGATTGAAGAAGATCACCTTCTATAATAAATTTGATAACTCACTTAAAATATCCCAGATTTTTGGTAATACTTTAGAAGCAGTTGTTGGTGCGGTTTATCTTGATAAAGGATATAAAAAAACCCAAAAATGGGTTACCAGGCACATCATCAGTCCACATATGTTTATGGATGATCTGGAGATTCTTGATATCAATCAAAAAAATAAATTGTATGGCTGGGCAAATAAAAATGGGAAGATCCTTGAATTTGAAACCCTGGAAGAAAAAATAGAAAGTGGGAGAAGATTATTTACTATCGGAGCTATGATAAATGGTGAACTGATTGCAAAGGCAAAGGCTTATAACAAAAAGGATGCAAGCCAGGTAGCAGCACAGATTGCTGTAGAAAAATTAGGTATTGATATGAAAGCGATGTAAGAAGTATGAAGTACGATGTAAATCCTAAAATCCCATAAAATCAATGGTACAACAATGAGATTCGGCATAATTGGCAGCGGCAGCTGGGCAACAGCTTTAGGTAAAATTTTAACCGATAATAAAAATAAAATCAATTGGTGGATACGCAATGAAGAAACTATTAAACATTTATTAGCCCGCCATAACAATCCTCAATATTTAAGCAGTGTTTTTTTTGACACAACTTTACTGGTGCCCACATCGAATGTATCAGAAGTAATTGAAAAATCTGATTGTATTATCATTGCTGTTCCTTCAGCATTTGCTGTAGAAACATTAGGAAATCTTGATAGAAATATTTTTAAGGATAAAAAAATTGTATCTGCTATTAAAGGAATATTACCCGATGAAAATTTATTGCTTAATGATTATTTAAAACAATACTTTAATGTTGAAATAGAAAATTATTTTGCAGTATTAGGTCCCTGCCATGCAGAAGAAGTTGCATCTGAGAAGTTATCTTACCTTACTTTTTCAGGCATTGATGAGAAAACGGCAACTAATATAGCATCCCACTTTAAGACTGAGTATCTGAATACTGTTGTAAACCATGATATTTATGGGGTACAGTTCGCTGCTATTTTAAAAAATATCTATGCGCTGGGGGCCGGCATTGCACATGGGTTAGAATATGGTGATAATTTTTTAAGTGTGCTAATTGCCAATAGTGCCGATGAGATGGCAGGTTTTTTAAGAAAGGCAGGTATAAAAAATATTGAGGTGGGTTCAATAGATCATAAGCCTGTTACAAAAAACGGAAGTAAGGTAACTACCAATTATGCAGCCTCCGTTTATTTAGGCGACCTGCTGGTGACCTGCTATTCATTATATAGCCGTAACAGAACCTTTGGAACAATGATAGGTAAAGGATATTCGGTAAAAACAGCTAAGCTGGAAATGAGCATGGTTGCGGAGGGATATAATGCAAGCAAATGCATGAAAACAATCAATGAAAATATAAAAGCTGATATGCCCATTGCTGAAACGGTTTATAAAATTCTGTGGGAGAATATGCACCCATCAGAAGGTTTTGCTAAAATAGAAAAAACGCTTGTATAAGGTTTTATACGTTAGTAACTTTATGTGGATATGATGCCCCTTTCATACGATATTTATGGATCAACAACCATCCTGGTCTTTCTTGCGATACTTATGATAGCAGGTATGATCAAACAGATAAGGTCTAAATCTGTAAAACATTAATTTTTTCTTCAACAAATAAGTCTGCAGCAATTCCGTCGGCAAAAAGTTTCCCTTCATTTGTTAAAATAATTTTATCTCCACTTTTTTTTATTTGGGCATTTACTTCCCACTTGCTACTTTCAGCTTGCAGCCTGCAACTCATGTCTTGACCAAAATTTTTTTCCACATAGCCGAGATCAATTCCTTCAATTGTCCTTATTGATGTCATAATATATTCATTCAGCTTTTGAACATCAGAAAGCAGCTCTTCTTCGTAAGGAATAATATTTCTCTGAAGAGATTGAATATAAATTGAGTTATTACTTACATTCCACCTCCTTGAATTTATATCAAATGAATGCGCTGAAGGGCCAATTCCTATATAAGATTTACCCTGCCAGTAACTGCTGTTATGTTTACTTCTGTAACCGGGTTTGGCAAAGTTTGATATTTCATAATGCTCATATCCGGCCTGCTGCATCCATGTCATCAACAAAAGAAATTGAAAAGCAGATCTTTCTGAATCAACTTCTTCCTTCTTGTTTAAACTGATCATTTTTTGTAACGCAGTATTTGCTTCCACTGTTAAAGCATAGCAGGAAATATGCGGAACATCTAAATTAATTATGGTTTCAACATTTGTTTTCCAATCAGTATCTGATAAGGTTGGGGTGCCATAAATCAGATCAACAGAAAAATTTTTGAAACCTGCATCTTTAACTTGTTTAATACAATTCAAAGCCTGGTCGGCATTATGTACCCTGTTCATCCAATGCAGATCTGCATCATTAAAAGATTGAACCCCTATACTCAGGCGGTTTATTCCAATTGATTTCCACTCTTTTAATCTTATTTCATTAATGTCATCCGGGTTTGCCTCCAAAGTGATCTCTGCCTGCTGTGATATGTTATAAAATTGGTAGGCGGTATCTAACAATTTTTTTATGTCGTCTGTACTTAATATACTCGGAGTACCACCACCAAAATAAATAGTATCTATTTTATTTTCTATTCTAGCTGAAATCTGTAGCTCTTTGATCAAAGCACAAATCATTTCATTCTTTTGTTTTATAGAAGTAGAGAAATGGAAATTGCAATAATGACAAGCCTGTTTGCAAAAGGGAATATGGAAATAAATACCTGACAAACTTTTAATTTGAAGGTGAAGGAGAATTATTGGTGTTTTATATTACTAACCTATAGCTTGTAAATAAGGTATCACATCATCAATATATACCTTGCAATGTATCCCGCAAAGGTAGTTCCTTATTCATTGTCAACAAACGTAACAATCAACCTTGCATGAATCTTAATATAGTTTGGATATATAAATTATTTTTGATTGAATGAAAACTTACGGAATACAGGCATTATATACCATTCTTATTTTAATCTTTTGTATAAATTTCTGTATGGCTCAGGTAAAAAATAATTCGATTGCTGTAAAGGATTCTTTACTTCAGTCTGATTCAATTGTTGCCGATAGTTCCGTTCATAAACCAAATATATTCAGTCTTGATTCCCTTTTAAAAGATAATAAATTTCTTAATACTGACACGCCGGCTGCTTTCCCTATAAAACAAAAACTTAAAAACGGAAAAGAATTTCTATTTTATCTGCTAAGTATCGTTGTATTATTCCTTGCTCTTTTTAAAATCTTTTATAATAAATACTTCAATAATATTTTCAGGGTTTTTTTTAATACTTCACTTCGGCAAAATCAACTTACAGATATTTTATTACAAGCTAAGCTCCCCTCGCTGATTTTCAATATTTTTTTTGTGATTAGCGGGGGATTATATGCATGGTTAATTTTTAATTACTATCAGAACAGTGTTCACATTTTACCCTGGCTGCCAATTTTAGTGTTAGGAATAATTTATGCGGGTAAATTTATAGTGCTAAAACTTACAGGATGGATCTCAGGAATGGAAAGCGCAACAAATCAATACACCTTTGTAATATTTTTAATTAATAAGATAATTGGCATTGTTCTCATCCCTTTTATTATTTTATTAGCTTTTGCGCCTGCTAACTGGTTTAACATCATTAGTATATTATCTTTCTGCGTTATTGGTATACTTTTTTTACTGCGCTATTTACGATCTTATGGATCAGTACAGGCAGAGTTAAAAATTAATCGCTTTCATTTTTTGCTTTACATAATAGGGATGGAAGTATTACCGGTTTTAATAATTTACAAATTGATTGTTCGTTCATTACTATAAGATTTATCAGCTATCGGTATGTAATAATTAATCAAAAGCAAATAAGAAGTTTGCACAAAAAATTGTACATTTGCGAACCCGTATGAATTATACACATGGTTAAAAACTCTGCTACACAGGCATTTAAACCTGTAAAACACATACAGAATATACTTATTACACAGGCCAGACCCGAAAATGAAAAGTCTCCCTATTTTGAGATGGCCCGAAAATATAAGGTAAATCTTGAGTTTCAGCCATTTATCAGGGTGGAGGGTATTCCTGCAAAAGAATTTCGTAAACAAAAAATTGAAATCCCGGCATATTCTGCTGTAATTTTTACCAGTCGTAATGCAATTGATCATTTCTTTAGAACCTGTGAGGAAATGAAAATCACTGTTTCGCAGCATACTAAATATTTTTGTATAACTGAAGCGGTTGCCTTATATCTTCAAAAATTTATTCTGTATAGAAAGCGGAAAGTTTTTTATGGCGCTGATGGCACTAATAAAAGCTTGTTCGATGTTATAAATAAGCATAAGGAACAGGAAAGCTTTTTATATCCCTGCTCAGAATCTTTTGACAGTGAAATAACAAACTGGCTTAAGGCAAATGATTGTGAATATGCCACACCTGTTTTATACAGAATAATCAGCAATGATGTAAAAGAAATCTTTGCAAAAAATCATTATGATGTTATTTGTTTTTTTACTCCCGGAGGTATAAAAAGTTTTATAGAAAATTTTCCAAATTTCAAGCAGAACGGAACCCGGATCGGCGCTTTTGGAGATAATACATTTAAGGCGGCTTCAGCAGCAGGACTAACCCTTGATATAAAAGCACCTCAACCAAAAATGCCAAGTATGGTATCAGCTCTTGAGCATTTTCTTTCTACAGAAAAAAAGAAATAAAAATATTAATATCAATTTGAAAGCAGCTAAAGGCTGCTTTTTTATTTTTAGAAAACATTTAATAATTAGATTATATCCTTTAATGATAAATAAATAAAATTGTATATTTATTTGCCGTAAAATATAACGATTGTAATTAAAATTTTTATGCCGATTAAACAACTAGATCACGGAACAAAAGAATACAATCAAATGGTTGAGCTCAGAAATGAAATTTTGCGCAAACCTTTAGGACTTGCATTTGCCCCGAAAGAATTGGCCCGTGAAAAGGAAGATATTTTAATTGGTGCATTTGAAGAGGATAAAATGCTTGGTTGTTGCCTGCTTACTAAAGTTGATAACGAATGTGTACGATTAAGGCAAATGGCAGTACAAAATAATTTACAGGGTAAAGGTATCGGCGCATCCATGATGAACTATGCTGAGAATGTTGCAAGAGATGCAGGTTATAAAAAAATAATTATGCATGCAAGAAAAACAGCTACGGGTTTTTATGATAAACTCGGCTATAAAATTACAGGTAAGGAGTTTGAAGAATTAACAATTCCACATATTATTATGGAAAAAAAACTTAGATAATACTAATCCTTCTTCATTATCTTATTTCCTAAAAAACGTCTTGCATTATGCACTGCATCACCCTCAAAGGCAGCTTTTGGGATAAGAAAAAATGAGCGGCTGTCAAAATACAGATGAAAAAAATGAGGACTTTCAATAAGGCTGCTAAAAGCCGTCCAGGGCCAGCTTTTACTTCCTCTTTCATTTTCAAGAAATAAATGCTGATCTTCCAGGCTAACCGTAAATCCATCTTTAAAGGTTGCCGCTTTTTTGTATATCGAATAAGGAAGTATAAACCAAAAAGATATCATCAAGATAAACCATAGTACCGAGCTTACTAAAAATGCTAATGGTGATATTTTTTTAAAAAAGAAAAGACTAGCTGATAAAATAGCAAAAACATTTATCAGTATTATCATAATTTTTATTTCTCTCCGCGTAATAAAATGATAACGTAATGCCTGAATAACTTTTGCTTTATTATAAGTAAAAAAGGAAGATGTCATTGAGAACAAAGATAAAGGGAAAAGCCACCTTTTCAGATGGCTTATATATGTGTTTGCATTTTTAAAAATTTACTCAAGGTCTCCCTTTAGGGAGATTTAGAGGGTTTAACTGCAACCCATGCTATTGCCGCAATTTAAACATTTATAGCAGGTGCCGCTACGGATAGTTATGTGGCCACAAGTATTGCATGCCGGGGCATCGCTTTGCATGCTTTTGGCAGCAGAGTTTACAGCATCCATTTCGTTATGAACTTTCTTTATTGATTCCATTCTGTGAGCTCTTATTTGCGGTGGCTGTCCGTTTCCATTACCTGAAACTCCTACCCTAACTTCGCTTAATTCATGAATCCTGTTTCCAATAGTTGGTGTGGCCTGATCCCATTCTTCATTACCTGTATTTAAAACTTCAGGTTTATCAAGTACATGTACCAGATCATTTCGGCCCAGGTATTCATATGCCAGCGAACGGAACATAAAGTCAATAATTGATGTGGTAGTTTTAATATTTGGATGATCAACCATACCTGATGGCTCAAAACGGGTGAACACAAATTTTTCAACAAACTCTTCCAACGGAACACCATATTGCAATCCGATAGAAATAGCAATAGCAAAACAGTTAAGCATACTGCGCATGGTGGCACCTTCCTTAGCCATGTCAATAAAAATCTCACCTAAAGTTCCATCATTATATTCACCGGTTCTTAAAAATAAAGCCTGGCCGTTTATTTTTGCCTTTTGTGTAAAACCCCTTCTTTTTGCAGGTAATGCCCTGCGCTCTACTATCATTGCCAATTGACGCTTTAATGCCGTATCTGCACTGCTTTGTACTCTTTTATTTACTTCTTCAAGAAGATCTTCAACAGTAAGCGTACTCATATCCACAATTCTTGCTTCGCTATTTACCGCCTGATCTTTTTCAACCATAGCTTTTTTCTTCTTATCACTCTTATTACTTAAAGGTTGTGATAATTTTGAGCCATCACGATACAACGCACATGCTTTTAACCCTAATTGCCAGCTCAACTTATAGGCTTCTGCAATCTCTTCTATAGTTGCTTCATTTGGAAGGTTAATTGTTTTTGAAATAGCTCCGCTGATGAAAGGTTGTGCAGCTGCCATCATACGAATATGTCCCGTATAATGAATGTACCTCTCACCTTTTTGCCCGCACTTATTAGCGCAATCAAAAACTGAAAGGTGTTCTTCTTTTAAATAAGGAGCACCCTCTACTGTCATCGTTCCGCAGATGTATTCATTGGCTTCTTCAATTTGTTCTTCGTTAAATCCCAATGCTTCTAAAAAATTCCATTCAAAATCCTGATATTGATCTTTGGTAAAACCTAAGCGCTGCAAACAATCTTCTCCAAGATTAAAGAAGTTAAATACAAAGGCAATGTCAAAGGCTGAAGCAAGGCAATCTTCCAGTTTTTTAATCTCTTCAGGAAGAAAGCCTTTGGCTGATAAGGTTTCTATGTTAATGTGAGGTGCTCCTTTTAATGTTGCATGACCCTTTGCATAATTTACTATGCGGTCAATTTGCTTTTCACTGTATTTTAAATTACGCAATGCCTGGGGCACACTTTGATTAATTATCTTGAAATATCCACCACCACTAAGTTTTTTAAATTTAACCAATGCAAAGTCCGGCTCTACTCCTGTTGTATCACAATCCATCACTAAACCAATTGTTCCTGTAGGGGCAATTACAGTTGTTTGTGCATTGCGGTAACCGAATTTTTCACCAAGCATAACTGCATCATCCCATGCTTTTGTTGCAGCAGTTAATAAATAATCAGGGCAATATTTTGCGTTAATACCCTGTGGCTTTATTTCAATGCCATCATATGCATCCATTGCATCGTATGCAGCAGCCCTATGATTACGCATTACCCTAAGCATATGATCTTTATTTTCTTCATACTTACTGAATGTTCCCAGATGCTCAGCAAGTTCTGCAGATGTTTTGTATGCAATACCTGTCATAATAGCTGTGATTGCTCCGGCAATTCCACGGGCTTCTTCACTATCGTAAGCAATGCCACTCACCATAAGCATACTTCCAAGATTCGCATAGCCAAGCCCAAGCGTTCTGTAATCATAAGAAAGTTGTGCAACTTCTTTGCTCGGAAATTGCGCCATCAGCACAGAAATTTCCAATACAGTGGTCCATAACCTTACAGTATATTCAAATCCCGGCACATCAATCCTGTTATCATCTTCATTAAAAAATTTTCGGAGGTTTACTGAAGCAAGGTTACATGCCGTATTATCCAGGAACATATATTCACTGCACGGATTGGATGCCCTTATTGCTCCCCCTTCAGGGCAGGTGTGCCATTCATTTATGGTGGTATTATATTGAGTTCCGGGATCAGCACAATTCCATGCTGCATTGGTTATCTTATCCCAAAGGCTTTTAGCTTTTATCTTCTTCATGGTTCTTCCATCGCTTCTGGCTTTAAGTTCCCAGTCACCGTCTGCTTCCATTGCATGAAAAAATTCATTCGGTATTCTTACTGAGTTATTACTGTTTTGCCCGCTTACAGTTTTGTATGCTTCTCCTTCGTAATCACTGGGATAGCCAGCAGTAATTAATGCAGCAACTTTCTTTTCCTCTTCAAGTTTCCAGTTAACGAATGTTTCTATCTCAGGATGATCAAGGTCAAGACAAACCATCTTTGCTGCACGCCTGGTTGTACCGCCACTTTTTATGGCTCCTGCGGCCCTGTCGCCAATTTTTAAGAAACTCATTAACCCGCTGGAAGTACCGCCACCACTAAGCTTTTCTCCTTCTCCACGTATGCTTGAAAAATTGGTTCCTACACCGCTGCCATATTTAAATATCCTTGCTTCTCTTACCCATAGGTCCATAATTCCACCCTCATTCACAAGGTCATCATTAACACTCAAAATAAAACATGCATGTGGCTGCGGACGTTCATAGGCAGATGTTGATTTTTTTAATTCGCCATCATTTTGATCAACAAAATAATGACCCTGCGGCTTACCTTTTATGCCATACACTTCGTGCAAACCGGTATTAAACCATTGAGGCGAATTAGGAACACATGCCTGGTTCAAAATTCCGTATACCAATTCTTCATAAAATATTTGTGCATCTTGTGCCGATGCAAAATAATTATAACGTTCGCCCCAAACACGCCAGCAATGTGCTAAACGGTGTGCCACCTGCTTAACAGTAGTTTCCCTGCCTGTACTACCATCTGGTTGCGGAACTCCCGCCTTACGAAAATATTTTTGTGCTAAAATATCTGTAGCAATCTGGCTCCATTGTTTTGGAACTTCTACATTATCCATTTGGAAAACTATTTCACCCGAAGTATTCTTAATTACTGAGGTCCTGTAATCATATTCAAACATTTCAAATGGAGTAATACCTTCTTTAGTAAAGTGTCGGGAGAACTGGAGTCCTTTTGCAGACTGCTTTTTGTTATACATGTTTGAAATTATTTTAAGGGTTAATAGTTAGTTTTGGCTAACGGTGGAGAACGAAAATATTTTTTCTAAATGAACAAACCAATCTATAAATATCCCCACGTGTGGAAAAAAGATGTGCGAAAATTTATTAATCAGTGGGGCAGTACGTTTTTTGATTTTTACACATATTGAGGATAAAATAAATTTGCTATGACAAGAAAAATTTGGTAATAAAGTATTGGGTTGAAATATTAGCACTGGCATTTAAAAAAACTTACAATGAGAGCAGTTATACAAAGAGTTTTACAGGCAGGCGTTATGATCGATAACAAAATAAGATCTGAAATAAAGAATGGTTTACTTGTATTTGTAGGAATTGAAGATGAAGATACGGTTGAAGATATTGAATGGCTTAGTAATAAAATTGTTAACCTGCGGATATTTGATGATGAAAATAATACCGATAGCTATCGGCAGCCCAATATTTCTGTGAAAGATATTGATGGAAATATTCTGGCAGTTAGTCAATTCACACTGCATGCATCTACAAAAAAAGGAAACCGCCCTTCATACAGTAAAGCAAGCAAGGCAGAGACTGCAATACCGCTTTATGAAAAACTTATTGTCAGACTGGCTTCTGATCTTGGTAAAATAATACACACAGGGGAGTTTGGAGCTGATATGAAAGTGCAGCTTATAAATGACGGGCCTATAACTATTTTGATAGACACAAAAATGAGGGAATAAAATTGACAGGCTACCATATTTAAGGAAGTTGGAAATAAATAAGAATTCTATTTATCTTATTTAATAATTCAAAATTCCGTAATTTACTTTTCAATAATTTTGATTTATGGCCCAGCAAAAAAGTTGCAGTGAAAATGAATCTTTACACTATGCCCGAAGAAAATTTTTTAAACAGTCTACTCTACTTACTGCGCTTGCATTAACACCCCCTTCTTTAATTAAGGCCGCCGGAGATAACTTAGACGAGAAAGCTTCAGCACTTTTTGAAAAACAGTCTTTAGAAATTGAAGTAAATGGGAAAAAGCATCAGCTTTCTGTAGAGCCTCGTGTAACACTTCTTGATCTATTGCGTGAACAATTACATCTTACAGGTTCTAAAAAAGGATGTGATTACGGGCAATGTGGTGCCTGCACCGTGCATATAAATGGTAAAAGAGTTTTATCCTGTATGAGTTTAGCAATTATGCAGGATGGCAAAAAGATAACTACGATTGAAGGGTTGGCAAAAGGAGATGAACTTCATCCAATGCAACAGGCATTTATAAAACATGATGGATTTCAATGTGGCTATTGTACGCCGGGGCAAATAATGTCTGCTGTCGCATGTATTAATGAAGGGCATGCAAATAATGAAGACGATATCCGTCAAAACATGAGTGGCAACATCTGTCGCTGCGGTGCTTATCCCAATATTGTAGATGCTATTATGGAAGTAAAACAAAAAGGAGGTACAATATGATCAACTTTGATTATATAAAACCGGCTACACAAAAAGCGGCTATCGATGCATTGAACAAAGATGCAACTTCACAGTTTATTGCAGGAGGAACTAATCTTGTAGACCTGATGAAAAGAGGAGTAGTATCTCCTCAAAAATTAATTGATATAAATAATCTTCCCTTAAAAAGTATTGAACAACAAAAAGGATTTATCCGAATTGGCGCATTAACGCTAAATAGTGACGTGGCTGAACATGAACTTATCAGGAAAAAACTCCCTTTGCTTTCACAGGCATTAAAGGCCGGCGCATCTCCTCAACTACGTAACATGGCAACGGTGGGAGGTAATATGATGCAGCGTACAAGGTGTCCTTATTTTTATGATACAACAATGCCATGCAATAAAAGACAACCGGGAACAGGCTGCGGCGCTTTAAAGGGTTATAATCGTATGCATGCAATTTTGGGTGCATCTGATAAATGTATTGCTGTTCATCCCAGTGATATGTGTGTGGCATTAACAGCATTGGATGCAACTGTTGTTATCAGCAGCAGAAAGGGAGATCGCAGAATTCCTTTTGCAGATTTTCATCGCCTGCCTGGTACCACACCTGAAAAAGATAATAATTTGCAAAGAGGTGAAATGATCACAGCCATTGAAGTTCCTGATAATAATGAATTCTCTAAAAAAGCTTTGTATATAAAGATCCGCGACCGTGCTTCTTATGCTTTTGCATTGATTTCAGTTGCAGCAGCATTAGATATAAAAGGAAATACTATTCAAAATGCAAGGCTTGCAATGGGTGGGGTTGCCCATAAGCCCTGGAGATTAACCGGAGCAGAAAATTTTTTAAAAGGAAAAACAGCATCCCTTGAAAATTTTAATCAGGCAGCAGCAATTTCTATGAAAGATGCAAAAGGATATGGATATAATAATTTTAAATTAAAGCTGGCTCCGAATACAATTGTACAAACATTGAAAACAGTTTAAGGTTTATCATAAACAAAAAGTATGGGATATTTTGACGATGATGATAGAGTAAATGGTAAAGCCATTGTAACTGGTAAAGCAAAATTCATTGCTGAACATGAAGTTGCTAATGTTACTCATGGTGTAATTGTAGGCAGTACTATTGCCAAAGGAAGCATCACTGCCATGGATACTAAAACTGCAGAAAGAGCGCCTGGAGTTCTTGCTGTAATTACACATCTCAATTCACCAACTGTTCCCGGATATGATGCAGGTGGTAATCCTGTAAAAGGGCCAACCGGCGGAAAGGGCTTTCAAGTATTTAATGGACCAGCAATTTATTTTAATGGGCAACCCATTGCATTGGTAGTAGCAGATACTTTTGAGAGAGCTACGTATGCGGCATCATTGGTAAAATCACAATACCAAAAAAACGAACATACAACAAATTTTGATGAGGCAGGAAAATCAGTTGTTGCATTGGAAGATGCCCGTTATAAAGATAACATCCGTGGCGAAGTAGATGGATATAAAAATGCACCTGTTAAGATAGAAGCAGAATATGTTGTTCCTATTGAGGTACATAACCCCATGGAACTGCATGCTACTATTGCGCTGTGGGAAGGAGATGACAAGGTAATTGTGTATGAAAAAACACAGGGAGTGAAATCATCTCAACGAAGCATAATGAATGCTTTTAAACTAAAAGAAGAAAATGTACGGGTATATGCACCCTTTGTGGGCGGCGGATTTGGTAGCGCCTTACGGACATGGCCTCATGCTATTGCTGCTTTGATCGGTGCAAAAAAAACAGGCAAACCAGTTAAGTTAGTGTTGAGCCGCGACCAGATGTTTACTATGGTTGGATATCGGCCATTTACAAAACAGAAAATAGGAATAGGAGCAACTGCTGATGGAAAACTTTTAGGCATTACCCACGAAGCAGATTCTATAACATCAATGTATGAAGTATTTAATGAAAGGTCGGTTGATGTTTCAAGATTTTTATATGCATGTCCCAATGTTACTACCCGCTATCATGTATATCCTTTTAATGTAAGCACACCTACATGGATGCGTGGGCCGGGAGAAGCAACCGGAACATTTGCATTGGAATCTGCATTGGATGAATTATCGTACGCATTAAATTTAGATCCTATTGAATTGCGATTGCGCAATTATGCAGAGACTGATCCGCAAAACGGAAAACCTTACTCCAGTAAATTTTTAAAAGAAGCTTATCAATTGGGTGCTGATAAAATTGGTTGGAAAAACCGTGATTCAAAACCACTTTCAATGAAAGAAGGTGAATGGATGGTAGGTTATGGAATGGGTACAGGTGTTTTTGGTGCTGGCAGGGGAACAGCTAAAGCATTGGCAAGAATTTTTGCAGATGGTACATTATTGGTTCAAAGCGCAGTAAGCGATAGCGGTCCGGGTACTGCAACGGCAATGACTAAAATTGCTTCCGGAATAATGGGCATTCCGGGCAATAAAGTAACTTTTGAATTAGGTGATTCCTCATTACCTCCGGGGCCAACACAGGGTGGCTCAACTACAACATCTACATTAGGGTCGGCTGTGTATGATGTAAGTATGGCTTTAAAAAATAAACTGGTAGAATTGGCGAAAGAAAATTCCATTTTCCATACTACAGAAATACATTCTGCAAAAGCTGAAGATTTTGTGCTTGAAAATGGTAACATTATGTTAGCCTCTAATCGAAATAAAAAAATTTCTTACACTGATCTGTTAAAGCAAAATAATTTAAATCAACTTGAGGTTACTGAAGAATCCAAGGGCAATGAAGAGATGAAAAAATATGTTGCTTATTCTTATGCTGTACATTTTGTAAAAGTGCTGGTACACCCTGCTACCGGTGTTGTAAAAATAAACAGGGTGGTTACTGCTACTGATGGAGGAAAAATAATCAGCCCGAAAACGGCAGAGAGCCAGATGATCGGTGGAGTGGTTGGTGGCATCGGAATGGCATTGATGGAAGAAGGTGTTATTGATAATAGATACGGCCGTTGGGTGAATAATAATTTTGCTGATTATCATGTACCGGTTCATGCAGATGTGCCTCATATTGAAGCCTTATTTGTTAACAAACCTGACCTGATTTTAAATCCTACCGGTGCAAAGGGTATCGGTGAAGTGGCTCTTATTGGTTTTGCTGCTGCTGTTGCCAATGCAATTTATCATGCTACAGGTAAAAGAATTCGTGAATTACCGATTACACCGGATAAATTGATCTAAATTAATTCTAAAGGCACGTTTTGGTTAACAGCACGACCCATAATTTTGATAGTCTTATAAAAATTCAGGCATAGAGCTATTATTAAAAATCCAAATACCGAATTTTTTAAATTTATCACCACCCGGTCAAGTTCTTGTAGGGTTATGCCAATACCACTTGGAATATAAAATCCCTTTGCAGATAGTTGTTCACCAACAGGATGGGATTCATTCGTAAATAAATTCAATTTATTAAAAACCGGTTGTTGATGCATACATGTAAAAAACTCACGGGTTGATATTTTATTTTGATTGAGATATTCTACACAGTGAGTTTTTTGTTTATCATCAGGGGCTACTAGGGTGAAAGCCCAATAAATATTATCAGCATAACCGGTAGTTGGTATCGGCAAATTATATCCATAATTTATAAGAAACGAAAGGTGTTCATTATAATATTTGCCAATAGCCCGTTTTTTTTCTATAAAAGATTCAATTTGCTCCAGTTGTGCTACACCAAGAGCAGCCTGCATATTAGTCATCCTGCAATTATAACCTATTTCCTGATGGATAAAACGTGGCCCACCAGCTTCAAATGCAAGGTTCCTTAGTTTTTTACAATGATTAGTTGTTTCTAAATCATCGCATAATATCATTCCACCTTCACCGGTAGTTATAACTTTGTTTGCATAAAAACTAAAAATACTTATATCCCCAAAGGAACCGCACTTTTTACCTTTATAAGTTTGACCATGCATTTGCGCAGCATCTTCTATCACTTTAAGATGATATTTTTTGGCCAGGGCCAGTAACGGGTCAATATTTATTGGCAACCCATAAATATGAACTGCTATTATGGCTTTTGTTTTTGGTGTTATTTTGTTTTCAATTTCCTCAATATTCATATTATAAGTATCAGGATCACTATCAACCAATACAGGAATAGCTCCGGCCTTTATAATAGACAAGGCAGGGGAAATAATAGTGAAGGTTGGCATAATTACTTCATCCCCCTTTTTTACTCCTGCAGCTATAACTGCAATATCTAAAGCAGCTGATCCACTGGAAACTGCTACACCATATTTTCGTCCGATATATTTTGAAAATTGAATTTCAAACTTTTCAACAAAAGGCCCCTCATGCGATATCCATCCGCTTTCAATGCACTCGGATAAATATTTTTTTTCATTGCCATTAAATGAAACATTATTTACAGGAATATTTTTAATCATTTTTTTTGCAATATATAGCATACCCCCCACGTGTCGTTGCATGGTTGTTTTGCTGTTAAAAATTCTTCGGAACGTACAAGATCAAACCCGGAAAGATTCGCCAGTAGTTTAATTTCTGGTGTACTAAAATGCCGCAGGTAATGGGTTTCTTTTAAAACTTCATGGTGGCAGGAAATTTTATTTTTTATTATTAAAAGATAATTTACTTCTACAATATTTTCTTCATAGTTAACCTGCGGTTCAGCTATCCGGGTTATTTCATATGTATCAGTATTAACATGCTTAACTTTACTTGCAGGCTGTTGGCTATATACTGCCGGAGTGTACCAAACATCAAATATAAATATCCCCTTCCTTTTAAGATGACGGCAAACTTGTTTTAAGCAAGAAATCACTTTGGTGTTCTTAGTTAAATAACTCATAACATGAAATAGTGAAATTGCTGCATCAAATTTTTTGTTAAGAGTAAACGTGGTAATATCATCAACAATGGGTAAAAAATGGGGAATAGCTTTGGCCTTTGCCAGCGTAACCATGTGTTCGCTTTTCTCTATTCCTGTTATTTTGTAACCCCTGGCGCTTAAGTGTTTTGAGTAGTTACCTGTACCAAAACCAAGTTCCAGCAAATGGCGAGAAGATGAATTGTAACTTCTTAATATGTCACTTGCGTATTCTGTTTCAGCTTCATAATCCTTTTCATGATAAAGAAGATCGTAATAATTATTAAAAAGCTGGAAAGAATCAGATTTCAGCGGAAAATTTTCTTTCATCATTGTTTTTTAACGGTGTAAAACTTATTTTATCATCGTTACTATACGGGCCCTGTTTTATTTCTATAAGCTCAGAGTCTTCCATCATTTCTATAGAATGACCTCCTGAAGCAAGTAATATTACGTCCCCTGCACTTAGTGTACGATCCTCAATAAAAATGTTTTTATCATTGTATAATTCAATTTTTACTTTTCCTGATTTTACATAAAGTACCTCATGAGTTTGTAATACAGCATGTTGCACTCTTTTATGAGAGTGTGCCTCTATTTTATACCCTTTAGAGCGATTCATATAGCCTAATTGTTGCGAAAAATCATTTGGAGTAAAAAACTCAATACCTTCCTTTTTGAATTTAGAGGTAATTATTATCGCAATTATTACACCATTATCCGTTATCTGCTCAAACATTTTATTTTTTTATTTATGTTGCTTATTGCAATATATATATTACCTGACATTTTTAGGGGTAAAATAGAAGGGAGGTTACTGTTTTGCTTAGCAAAACTTAGTTGTTAATGCTTTCTGTTTATTTTGTAACCGCAATATATGAATATGGGAACTAAAATCGCAATATTTCATTGGGGATATATATCTATTCATTCATATTATTTGGCTAAGCAATTAGCTAAGGATGAAATTTGTGTAGATTTTTTTTTATATACTCCCGGCTATAAAAATACTAACCAATGCAATAAATCTTTATTTCAAGATTTAAAAAGTGAAAAAATTAATATTATTGAAATAAAATGTACTTCATTAGAAACAGCTCTGATCAAATTAAATAATGCAGCAGAATTTTTGAGTTGGCCACAACCTGCAATTTTTACCAATCCTTTTTTGCCATTTAGGACCAGGAAATTATAT